>JBCCOX010000557.1:0-3773 GCA_039025155.1 Deinococcota bacterium
CCCGGTAAAATCATGGCGGCTGATGTAATCGCTGCTGTGGAAGGTGCTGAAGGTGGCATTGCTGAAGTGGAAACCGTTAACGGTGCTGCTGTTAGCGTGAGCATTGCTGACGGCATGGTCATGTTAGACGCAACCTCTACCGTTGTGATGACTGATCTCGAGGCTGGCAATGGCGTTGTTCACGTGATTGATGCTGTTATCCTTCCACCTGCAGATATGTAGTCAAAGCTTTTTATAGCTTGAGCCGGGGCTGTTGCTCCGGCTTTTTTTGTTGCTCAGCGCGTCGTCACAAATTTGGGCCATCTTGGGCTTAACCTTGTGGTACAAAATAAATTTCCGGAAGATTGATGATGTGTTTTGTTGGACTTGGTATGTAATGATGAGTTAGCTTTATCCTTTTTATCTTATGAACATTCAACGCATAACCTTGAACACCTGCCAGCTAGCTACAGACACCGTTGTGGTCATCGACGTGCTGCGAGCGTTTACAACGGCTGCCTTTGCGTTTGCAGCAGGTGCAAACGACATCACGCTGGTATCCACCGTGGCGGAAGCATTTGCTCACAAGCAGGAACATCCGCATGTGCTCCTCATGGGTGAAGAAAAAGGCCTACCTATTGACGGCTTTGACTATGGTAACTCACCCACTAAAATAGCAGCTCACAACTTGCACGGTGAGTCGCTTGTGCAGCGCACATCTGCTGGCACACAGGGTGTAGTGCGAACACCTAAGGCAAAACGCACCCTTGTGACGGGCTTATGTACCATCAGCGCAACGGTGACGGCCCTTAAACAGCACCCTATTGAAGTACTTACCTTAGTTGAAACAGGGGGCTTTAAGCGTCCGGGTGACTCAGAAGATGCTGCTTGTGCAGATTTAATTGAGGCCATGATGCTGGGTCAAGAGATAGACGTTGATACCATCTGCCAACGTGTTTACAACGCACCTACAGCGCAAAGGTTTTTAGACGATGAGAGGCCAGAATTTCCCCATAGTGACCTCGAGCACGCCATTCGGCCAGACAAATTTACGTTTGCTATGGAAGTTGACCGACAGCAGGGTCGTGCTGTGCTCACAAAGCTGATCGTAAGTTAACTGATGTAGTGATGGTTTGCTACTGAGTGCGCAGAACTCTGCCTCAGGTACGTTAAAGTAGGTTTATGAACTCACAGCTTCCAACACCTCAAGACATCATGACTAAAGCAACTGCGCTCCAAGATCAACTGGTCACGTGGCGGCGCACCATTCACAAACAGCCTGAAGTGAGCTATACAGAAGTTAAAACGGCTGCTCTAGTGACATCTGTCTTACAAGACTTGGGCATCACCGCAACTACAGGCGTTGCTAAAACGGGTGTTGTGGGCAACCTTACGGTAGATGGTCCAACGGTGGGCTTACGGGCAGATATGGACGCCCTGCCCATTCAAGAAGAAAATAACACCCCTTTTGATAGCGAAGTTCCCGGCCAAATGCACGCTTGTGGGCATGACGCACACACGGCCATACTGCTGGGTGCTGCTACGGTACTCAAAGGCTTTGCAGACGAAGGACGCTTACCGGGCTCGGTGAGGTTTTTATTTCAACCCAGCGAAGAAGCTCGAGACAACGACAACTTGTCCGGCGGCGAACGTATGGTAAATGAAGGCGTGCTAGACGGGCTAGATGGCGTTTTTGGTTTGCACGTTGATCCCAGAGCCCAAGCTGGGCAGATTGGCACTCGAGCCGGCGCGCTACTCGCTGCTGGGGACGGGGTGAGAGCCACTATTCGCGGTACCGGGGGTCATGGCGCGTGGCCACACTTTGCCAATGATCCGCTGGTGCTTTCAGCGCATTTTTTGCTGGCCGCCCAGAATATTGTGAGTCGGCGTTTGGACCCGCTCGAGTCCGGCGTTGTGTCGCTCGCCACCATTCACGGCGGCACAGCAGCCAACGTGATTCCTGAAACGGTGGACATCACTGGGACGATGCGCAGTTTTACGCCTCACACCCGCAAGTTGCTGCAAGACGAACTGCGCCGCGCGAGCAAGGTTGTTGACGCCCTCGGTGGTAGCGTTGACCTCACCATTATTGAAGGGTATCCGCCAACAGTGAACGACGAAACAGCCACTAAGGTAGCCTTTAACGGTCTGGAGAAATTATTAGGTGAAGACCGTGTATTTGAAACTGAGCCGCTTATGGCGGGTGAAGATTTTAGTTATATGCTCAACCAAGTGCCCGGCTGTTACTTGACCTTAGGTGTTCGAGGTGCAGACTGGGAACAGCTCTATCCTTTGCACACATCCACGTTCCGTATGGATGAGTCTGCGTTAGCAGTTGGTACGGCGTCGTTGGTATCGGTAGCGCTCGAGTGGATGACACAGGCGTCCTAGTCGAAGTTGAATTAAGATAATAAATAGCCAGTCACAACATCAATTTACTTAGAGGAGCAACGCCATGACACACCATATTGAAAACATGTTTGACTCACAAGGCAAAGACACTATGATTGCCCGTGTCAACGCGCTCACAGCAGATAGTAGGGCCCAATGGGGCAAGATGGACGTGGCACAAATGCTTGCCCACTGCAATGTCGCCTATGAGATTGTTCATGAACCGGGCAAACACGCACCACCCGGGTTCATCGGCAAGTTTTTTGCAAGGCTATTTGCTAAAAATATGGTCGTTGGTGACAAACCCTACCCCCAAAATAGTCCCACTGCGCCCATGTTTGTTATAGATGAACCCAAAGACTTTGAAACCGAAAAAGCTAGAATGATGAGCTATATCAACGCAACGTTTGACCAAGGCGTAGCGCACTACGAAGGGCTCGAGAACATGACCTTCGGTAAGCTTTCAGCGGAACAGTGGAATACGCTCTTTTCTAAACATTTAGATCATCACTTGCGACAGTTTGGTGTGTGAACTAGGTCAATGAAACAATCAGATGACATATTGGCAAAAACAACAATTTTTACATGAAAGCAGCCATCTATAAGGCGTTCAGACAGCCCCTCAGCTTGCAAACCCTAGCTGACCCCGTGCCACCTGAACGTGGTGTGGTGATTCAGGTTAAAGCTACTGGACTATGCCGCAGCGACTGGCACGGTTGGATGGGACACGACCCAGATGTTAGCGTGCCCCACGTACCAGGCCATGAATTTGCAGGCGTTGTTGTCACCACAGGTGATCAGGTAACGCGCTGGCAGGTGGGCGACCGGGTGACTTTACCGTTTGTGTGTGGCTGCGGTACCTGTTCAGAGTGCGCGTCTGGCAATCATCAGGTGTGTGACAACCAAATTCAACCGGGGGTAACCTGTTGGGGTGCGTTTGCTGAGTATGTTGCTGTTGACTACGCCGACGTTAACTTAGTGCGCTTACCCGATAACATGGCGTTTACCACGGCAGCAAGTTTAGGTTGCCGGTTTGTGACTGCCTTTCGGGCAATTGTGGATCAAGGTAAGGTATCAGCCGGGCAGTGGGTGGCGGTGCATGGTTGTGGTGGTGTTGGCTTATCTGCCATCATGATTGCGAACGCGCTAGGTGCCAACGTGGTTGCGGTGGATATTCATGAGGGCGCGCTCGAGCTAGCTACCTCACTTGGTGCTGTCGCCACGGTCAATGCATTAACGAAAGATGATGTTGTCCAAAACGTCACCGACATAACTGAGGGTGGTGCGCACGTCTCAGTGGACGCGCTTGGTTCAGCCGTCACCTGTTTTAACTCGGTCGCCAATTTACGCAAGCGCGGTAAGCACATTCAAGTTGGCTTGATGGTAGCGGGTAACGCCCACGC
>JBCCOX010000558.1:0-3733 GCA_039025155.1 Deinococcota bacterium
ATCTCCTTGATACGTTCTGGGCTAGCTTCTATAGGACTAGGGATAATGACTAAGAGCAATGACTAGGGGCGGATGCATTTGCCTAGCCATTACAACATCCTTCAACCCTTTGCTGCAGACGCTATTGTAAAAACGTTTGCTCGTTGTTTAGAGTAGCTGATGCAACACGTTACAGCAACGTTACAGCAACTTTACAACGACCTTACAGCAACCTTATAGCGGGTTGCTAGCACATTCCCGCCAGCTTGTACATTAGTGCGCCCGCAGGTATTGACTTAAGTCTTTATCGGTAATGTATTTTGTCATAGCCCGTTCAGCACAAATAATGCTTTTAAACTCTTTCACGGCCGCTGCCAACATGTCGTTAACAATTAAATAGTCAAATTCACGAATGGCTTTGATTTCTTCTTTGGCGCGTGTAAGGCGTTTTTGAATTTTTTCTTCACTGTCAGTGCCACGACCTCGAAGACGCCTTTCCAGTTCACTGAGATTAGGCGGCGCAATAAAAATCATCACAGCCTCAGGTAGTTTGCGTTTAGCTTCACGCGCGCCGACGAGTTCGAGCTCTAACAGCACATCTTGACCACGTGCCAAGGCGGCATCCACTGGTTGATACGGCGTGCCGTAGTAGTCACCAACGTACTCGGCGTACTCGAGCAACTCATCGTGAGCAATCATGGACTCAAAGGTTTCGGTGTCATAAAAATAGTACTGCTTGCCGTGGGTTTCACCGGGGCGGCGTGGGCGTGTGGTTGCTGAAATAGAGTAAAAGATGCCGTCGGTATCGGGTAACGCGGCGTGGCGAATTGTATCTTTACCCACCCCAGACGCACCTGTCATGATAAAAAGAATGCCCCGTTTAGACACTGCGTGTACAGCCTTTCGTCTTCTGAAGACCCATACTCAAAACTTAACATAATGGCGCACATCAATAAAGGTGATTCTCCCAACAATGACTATAACGACCTCCAGCGTGTCCGCCTAAAAGGCATACACATCTCTTAAATACAGCTTCACTGGTTGTGTTAGATGACGCACCAACGTTACATTATTGCTGTTTCAAAACAACCAGCGACATATCATCATAGATGGTATGCCCAGCAATGTGTGCGTTGACATCAGCAACGACCTGTTCACTAATACTCTGGGCAGGCTGATGCCAGTATTTGCTCACAACACCACAAAGTCGCTCTAAGCCGTACTGTTCAGCGTTTACATTTTCAGCTTCGGTAATGCCGTCGGTATAGATAACAACCCCGTCTCCATGTGCCAAGGACAGTGAGTGTTCAGCAATATACCGTTCAACACTAGGTTCTAGGCCAACCGGTAAGCCCAACATGAGAGTATCGACAACTTCAACTTCACCGCTCTGGCGCAAAACTAACAGATGCTCGTGCTGACCGCTAATACGCAACGTACCGCCTTGATCTACCCCGCGATAATCCAAACGGGCAATCGTCAGGCTTTTGTCTGCTTGCATACGTTGCAAGTTATCATAAAGCGTCACATTGAGAACTTCAAAAAATCGTGCCGGGTCATGTTCACCACTAGCAATAAGCGTGCGCACGGCCGTTTGGGTCATAAGCATAAGTAGGCCACTCTCGAGCCCATGCCCGGTCACATCCCCTATACCAATGGTCAATCCATCGCCGTAATGTAAAACATCGTAGTAATCTCCACCTACTTCTTCAGCAGGTGACATAAAGCCAGCAATGTCTAGATTATTGATGGCTTCTAACTCGCTGTTAGAGGGAATAAGCAACTCTTGAATACGTTTGGTAATGTCCAGCTCAGCTTCTGCTTTGGATAACTGGTCGCGATACGCCTGTAATTTTTCAGCGGCTGCTTTTTGCTCAGTAATATCTTCGGCAAGTCCTAAAAGACCAATGACTTCGCCTTGTTCGTCGCGTAGGGGTAGTTTACTTGTACGTAACCAAGCTGATTCATCGGCTGGTGAAACCTCTTCAAAGTTTAACTTTGCTTGCCCTGAACGTATAACTTCAAGGTCATCACGGCGATACCCTTGGGCGGCTTCGTGGTTTGTTGTTGTGTCAAAATCTGTCTTGCCAATCAGATCATCTGGACTTGCAAAGCCTGCAATTTCAGCAAATTTTTTGTTACTTCCCATAAAGTTAAGGTCGCGGTCTTTCCACACAACAATTCCGGGCATGTTGTCAATCACAAGGCGCAACAAGTTTTGACTTTCATGTACCTTACGTTGCATGTCGGTAATGTCAGTTGAAAAACCACCGACAGCAATAAGTCGTTGAGCTTTATCAAATATGGGGAACTTTGTGGTGATGAGGTTACGGATACCTAAGCTCGAGGGGGCATTTTCTTCCAGTGTTATAGCCTGTTTGCTTGCAATCACAGTGCGTTCAGCCTGACCATACCCATCAGCCGTGAGGTTGTCAAAAATGTCAAGATCGCTGAGTCCAATAACATCTTTGGCTGCTCTACCGTAAAAAATTTCAGAGGCTTGGTTGGCCATCATAAAACGCAGATCAAGGTCTTTAACCCAGACACACCCTGGAGCATGGCTGAAAAAGCCATTAAGTAAAGCTTGGCTTTGCTGTAAATCTTGGGTGCGTTCTGCTAAGGTTTGCTCGAGCTCACCCACCAAGCGCATCACTTCTACAACAGGGGCAAGCGCTGTCGGCAAACTGGCACACAATTCAATCAGCTCATCTGTAAGTGGCTGTCGCTGTTCCCAGCCAACAGTTACAACACCAACCCAGCGGTTTTGGTTGATAAGAGGAATAAAGATGATACTCTCTCTATGTATAGCTTGAAAAAAACCTCTCTCCTCGGCATCAAGACGAGTGTCGTTGGCAGCATCCATAAAGAAGGTTGCTTCATGCCTGTTCGCTAGCCAAATATCTGCTGAAGGAAATTCGTCAAGATGGGTCCGTTTACCAATAGGTGCGTGCTGCATACCAGGTTTATCTAAGTGAGTTGCAATAAACGTGGCATATTCTGGTGTATTGTGCTCATCAAGATCAATGTAATTGAGTCCAAACGCAGCACCGCGCCCGAAATGTCCAAAATAATCAGCGACACAGGTTAATACTCCATCGATGCTGTCGACTGCTTTGAGTTCATTATCAAGTTTATTAAGCTTCGCAAGACGGGTATTCGTGTGTTGTAACTGCTCAGCAGCCTGTTTACGCTCAGTAATATCGTAAGCAACACCCAAGACGCCGTTGATACGATCTGATTCATCGTAAAGTGGCGAGATGTAATTTTCGTAAACTTGACCTGCAACCTGCGCCTCTACAACAATGGACTCACCATCTAACGCACGTTGAGTGGCTTCAGAAATACTTGGGAGGTCTTTGTACAACGTAAATAGAGACTGACCCACAACCTGCCCCGGCGCTAGCCCAATCTCTGCAAGTGCTTTACCTTCAGAGAGGGTAAAGATACCATCTTTATCTGTTGTAAAGATGACTACGGGTAAGTTGGCGACAATCATCCGTAAACGCTGCTCATTAGTAATTAGTACTCGCTCGGTGTGCTTGCGGTCAGTAATGTCAATAGCTAAGCCAATCATGCCATTTAACTCGTTGTTGGCATCATAAATAGGTGTGTAGATATTATCGAAATATTGACCTGTAGATGCCACATGGGATTCAAACGTGACGGCCTCACCTACTAACGTTTTACGTACGTTTGTAAGTAATTCAGTATCGTCTGGGTAGCGTTCAAAGAGCGACTCACCTACAACATCACC
>JBCCOX010000559.1:0-3733 GCA_039025155.1 Deinococcota bacterium
AATGAGGATACGGTAGAGGGTATCACCTTGCGGTGCAGGCAACTGAAGCGTCGGCGTAATGCTGCGGTAGGCAAGGGTAATGGGGGTGTCACTCGGTGCAGATAGGGCGTCGTCGCCAGCGTCTCCGGTGAGTACGTGTACGTCTACTTCAGGAGCATTGGGTGCAGCATGCACCACCGTAATTTTAAAGTTGCCGGCATCTGGCGCACCACTGTCATCTTCAAAGAAAAGGGCCTCGAGGGGAATCTCATCTTCAGCGTCTGCGGTGCCAATAGCAATCACCGTGTAGTCGCGGTCGTCTGCTACAGTTTCCTCGAGCGTTAGCGCGGGGTCGCTGACACCTTCTGGCGTCACCGTAACCGTCAAATCTGTACCTGTAATCGGCAAATAACCTGATGCCGTTGCATAAGCCACGCCGTTTAAGGCTGCACCGTTAACGCCTAGATTCACCGGGCCAACATCTGGCGCAGCGTGAAGCGCCCGCACCCGGGTGGTCACTTCGGCTACCTCGAGGCTTATGGTAGCCGTGTCGGTATCGCCGTCACGGTCTTCCACAGTCAACGTTACTTCATAGCTGCCTGCAGCTTCATACTGATGGCTTACTTGCGGGCCAGTGGCAGTTGTGCCGTCACCAAAGTCCCACCTGTAGTCGTCATCGCGGAAGGTTTCACCCTCCTCAGCGTCTGGGTCAGTAGACCCTGTACCATCAAAGTTGAATAGCGTATTTGTGTTGCCAGCGTCTGGCGTGACTTGAACCACTGCGTTCGGTAACACATTGTCTGCTGGGTCAACCCCAACACTTTCACTTACCGAGTCAATGGTACCGTCTTCAGCAGTTACCGTTAAGGTCACGTTGTAATCACCAGCTTCACTGTAGCGGTGACTGACTGTTGCCCCTTCTGCCGTGCTGCCATCCCCAAAATTCCAAACGTAATTTACAACCGGTGAATCTACCGTGATGGTGCCGCTACCGTCAAAGGTAAACGTGGTGTTGGTATCGCCACCGTTGGGCGAAAATGTAAAACGTGCCTCGAGGCTGTCACTACTACAGGCAGTAATCAGCAAGGCTAGGGTTAGGATGAGCCATCCCCATGACAGTATTCTCATAGATTCTCCATTCCGGGATTATCCATTCTGCGATTCTCCATTCCGGGCTCCGTCCTTCTGTTCATTATGTTGGACGTTTCCACTCTTAGATTGCACATATCTAGGTGTACATCATTTAGGTGTACATTATTGAGCACTGCTTTTCTCATACAAAACCTTGTTAAACTCATTCTGGCAAAGTGTAAAGCCAACCCAACACCTGTACCTCGCTAAAGTCATCTGGCTGATAAGTTCTCTGGCTAATATGCATCCGTGCTACAACGTGTACTTTAAACGTTCTCTAGACACCTCACTAGGTACATCCGTTGTGCGTGAGAGTCAGCCATTATCCAACTATTGTCATTTGATAGTTACAATACGGTTACACTATGGCACTACCTCGTCAAACCATCTGACAATAGCTTTTACAACAATGGTTTTTACACAATTGTTACTTAGTGTTTATAGTTACTACTTTTGTAGGAAGTTTAGGCTATTCCGTCAACGTTTGTGTGTGCGAGTGTTGAGTATCTCGATAAAAACACATAATAAGCTGATTTGACACAATTACATATAATAAGTTCAATCTGACTCGCTTACGCTTCAAGCTAGTGATGTCATTGTTCTCAAGCTGACGTTTTCAAGCTGACTTCATAAGACACTGCTCACATCATTGCCTGTTTACTTATCATTATCTGTTTACTATCTGCTTCTGACAGCTAGTTCAACCAACTTACAGACACATTCAACTTAATGACGCACACGATTTAAAATGCTGACATAGTCAAGCATTAAGTCAGTAACAGAACAGCCAACCTCTTTCCGTGTATTCCCCAATGACACGAATAAAATACATACTTGTTTATGTCTTTTACTAGAAGGTTGTCTTGTATGCCTGTATACCTCCAAAATTAGGACACCAAAATCATGGTGAGGTCATAAATTCGTAACGAGTCCTACAAAGTATGACATAGTCGCCCTTGCGTCTCAAGCCTCGAGCTTGCATATTATGCTAGCTGGCTTGACAAGTTAACACTGTTAAGTATAATAGAGTTGTTATGGCAAAACAGTCTGCACCACCTTTCAAACGCGCGGCGGCTAAAAGCCCAACTCTCCAAAGTGAGGGCACGCGCAGCGAGCGGATTCAAGCTAAAAGCACCACCCGCCGCCAAAAGCAAAAAGCAGCGTTGAGGCGTGCCATCCTTACGGCTGCGGAGGAGTTATTTGTAGAACACGGGTACGAAAACTTTTCACTCCGGCAAGTTGCTGAGGCTATCGGCTACTCACCTACAACTATTTATCTGCATTTCTCTGACAAAGACGAGTTACTGTTCCATGTTGCGGTTGAGGGCTTCAAAAACTTTGGTGAAGCACTCCAAGCTGGGTACGACAGCGAAACAGACCCTGTAGCTAGACTCACTGCCATTGGTCGTGCCTATTTTGAGTTTGGGCTTGCCCACCCTGTTCACTACCGTCTTATGTTCATGCAACGTGGTGAGTTCTTTTTACGCCCTGCGCCAGATGATTGCGAAGCGCCCATTGACAGCTTTACGATTCTCATACGCACTCTTGAAGAAGGCATTGCCGCAGGCAAAATTAAACCTGGAGATGTTGCCGATTATGCAAATCTTGTTTGGATGACCATTCATGGCATCGTTTCACTGGCTATTAGCATGCCTTATTTCGCCGACAAAACCTATGCCGAAAACACGTACACTCACTATAGTGAGATGCTCAAACGTTACCTTTGTATTTAGAACGATATATATTTTTTGCCTTTCACTTAACACTGTTAAGTTTCTTAAAGGGGGAAGTAACATGCAATCTAACTTTTGCCCACTCTCGAGGCTCGCAGCACAGCATCACAACCGCTCTCAGCTTTGGCGACGTGTTTTAAGCAACAGACGTATTTTAAGCAGCGTTTTGAAAGGGCTTCTTTTGATGGGTTTAGTTGTTGGGGCAACACGGGCTATAGTTCAACTTAGTTCTTGGCTGAGCTTACACAACCTGCATCTTGCTGCTCTTTTGACAGACACTTGGCTCGAGCCAAGCGCTGTAAATGTTTTGGGGCTGTGTGTTGTCCTGAATATCGCTTGGGTAATGAACTTACTCGTTATAAATAAGCTTTGGCAGCGCTTTCTGGTCAACATTTTATCGTGGGTTGCGGTCGTGAGCTTTGTAACTGTGATGCTGCCTTTAAGTCATCAGTTAGGCCAGCTTATGGTGAGCCGCATCAGCAGTTTTGGACTAGCTGAAGCAACCCTGTGGGGCATGATTGTGATGACAGCTAGCCTTGTTTGGCTTAGCGTAGTTGTTCTCATGGCATTACTTATCACGCAAACCTTTGGCTTTACTCACACAACTCACCGTATTCGCCACTACCTTGCTGCACTCGTTGGCTTACAACTGCAGGTTCCAGCACTCGCTAGAACATCTAATCAACTTGAAGGAGCGTGATCTTGATATCTTTCTAGCAGCTTATCTTACTTTTTGACCCGTCAACACATATTGTTTCAGCCCTTTTGTCTTCACTTACTAGCCTCACCTTGACGTTTCAACTCTCGTTCTTATAGCAATTCCAAGATGAATCCCACACACACTGAGTGGGTCTGTGTGGGCTCGCATTTGAAGTTGCGGGGAAACTCCG
>JBCCOX010000560.1:0-3730 GCA_039025155.1 Deinococcota bacterium
CTATGTGTACATCCTCCGCTGAAGGTTTGTGAGGGTGATGATTAACGTGTTTGAAGGTTGTCATTGTCTGCCCCCTTTCCATCTCTCTAAGCCAGACACCCAGACACAATAACTCTCTGTCTCAAGTCAATACTTGCAAGTTGAGGTTACCTAAGCGACGCTTAAGCAACCTCACGTACAAAAGCTCAGCTTGATAGATTTAGCGGCTTACAACGTGTGCCACCGTACCTTTTGATGCTGCTGTAGCTACTGGACGCAGCGTAAATACAGGCACTCTCACCGAACGAAGTACCGTTTCAGCCACGCTACCCATGAGCACCCGGCGCAAGCCCGAACGCCCGTGGGTGGCCATGACAACCAGGTCGAAATCTTTGTCTTTCACTAGCTGACTAATTTCAGTTGCTGGGTCGCCGAAGTGAACTGACAAACTTACCTCAAAGTTGGCATCTTGTAAGCAGCCTAGTTCTTTAGCAAGGTCGCGTTTAAGCTCAATGCGTACGCTTTCCCAGACTTGAGAGGTATAAATAGGATGCTTAGCTAGCTCTCTAGCCGCCCCACTTGTTGCATCTGTAAAGCTTGTCCAGCCCGCTACAGTTACGGGACGCGGGGGGACTGGTGGTGGCATGACGTCAGCTGGTACGGGCGCAACCCGCAAAAGTGTCAAGCTGTACTGTTCCGGATCAAGCAAACGGCACACCGACGGCAATATTTGAGCGCTAAAAGGCGAACCATCCAAGGGTATTAAAACTTTAAATTTTTTCATGCTCAACCATCCTTTCTGAATAATCTCTAGCGGGCATTACACGACTCACTCGAGGGCAATCATGATGCGTTCGTGCTTAGCGGGTTGTTCAATTTCGACCAAGGTGCCTTGCATGCTGGGTTGCTCGGCAAGTTGTACCAGCTCAGCTAGGTCGATGCCTTCATCTAACAGGGCTTGCTTGGCTTTGCTGGGAATCAACTTAGACGCTAATTGCAACGCCCCACCGGGAATCGTGATAGTTGTTTCGGGCTGAGGACTAACTACCGTTGCACCAAACATGCCACTTTCGACGTTGTAAGTACGGATTTTGAGGTTTTTCATTATTACTTTCCTTTCCAAGCTATGACCTGTGATAGCTCTAGTTCTCTATATATTTCTCAGGTTTTATTAGAAGGACGTTTAGTCTTGGTATTGGAGAAAAGTCAAAATGATGCTAGATAGTTCTACAAAGAATTCACATGACAGTTTGAATCGTATTTTTTGCAGTATTGCTAACTTTATTGGCTATACCGAATCTGCTCGATGTGTCCACGCCAGTAAGTCTGTTCACCTTCAGGCAGTAACCAAGCCACTTCACCATCGAGCGGTAAACGCACCCCGGCGCGCTCAGCGTAATTCCAAAATCGTCCGCGCCACGGGGTAAGCACAGCCCCCTCGGGTGTTTCGCGGTAACGCAAGCCAGAAATAGCTTCTATCTCATAGGCTTCGTTGAAGTGATAGGTTAGTGATACCTCGTTATCACCATCCCGCACTGTGACGGTTGCGCTATGGGCATCTTCTGGTTGCCAGCTAAATTGCTCACTGGTAAACACTATGGGACACCACGGAGCTTCAGCCAACACCCGCATGAGTTCACTGCTGTTGATCATAGGTGTGCCACGGCTGTTTACAAGCGTCAGTACACCTGCTAGCCTTGCTTCCAAGCCGCCCTCAGCATGAACGTAATAGTCCACAACATAGGCCTTGAGGCCCGGGCCAGCTTGAACACGCGCTTGCCACACAAACCCCAGAGGACTTAGGCTGTTTACTTGACTTGCTGTGAACGGTTGCCAGCGGTTATTTAGCCAGAAGGTACCAGTTTGCTCGAGCTGTACAACTTTGCTGGCTGCTAAACCCCGTGCTGCTAAATCCTGTGGCAACACTCGTGTTAAGTAGCGCTGAACGGGACTGGGCAAATCTGGATATCCGTCTGCTGACACGCCAGTAGGTCTGGCCTCCGTCTGCAGGATGCTTACAAGCTGTTGATTGCCACGTTGAAACTCTTGCCAGCGGTAGATGAACACGGTGACAAACGCAAGCAGTACAACCCAAAACGCAGTTATACCCAGAGTTATACGAGTCATCACAAGCTCCTCTCTTAGCGTGCTTGTGATGATGGCGGTGACTACAACACGCTAGTTACTGGCTTACACACTGGTTACACCTTGATGGCTGCTAGCTGCAACGTTTTGATCATCTGTATTGACTTCGGGTGTGTCTGCGCTGCCCGTTTCGCTATTGCCTATCTCGCTATTGCCTATCTCACTATGAATATCATCTACAATTTCTTGCGCCCACGCTTCAATAGCTGGCCAGTCGCGGTAGTCGCCAGTAGCTGCACCCACATTGCTTACCAGCCAACGCTCAATACGGCTGAGGTCTTCGGGGCGCACGGCCCCCTTAAATACTTGAATGGTGCGCGGGGCAATATGTCTGATGAGCCGCAGCAAGTGTTTAGAAGGCTTCCATACGTTATCTACATCTACCAGCGCATCTTCACCAGTGGGGCCGCTTAAGAACACCCACACGTGGCGTTCTGCAAGTAAGTCTTTGTGCATGTTGGCAAACTTCACTGCGTCTTGCAGCCAGCGCCCAATGTAAATACCTGTTCCCAACACCACCGTGTGGTAAAAATTGACATCATAAACATCATGTGCTGGTTTAAGGTCAACCATAACCCCAGCACTTTGCAGTACGTCTGCAATTTTGGTGGCAATGCCTAAAGTTGCGCCATGTTTACTAGCGTAAGTGACGAGGACTCGAGGTATCTCCGTATCTTTTTTTATGGTGTTAATCATGGGACATCCTCCTCAGTTTGAACAGCTCGCTTACCCTTGATATAGGCCACATAGCAAGCAGCAACAAAGCCAGCAGCGATTAAGTAGCCCTAGGAGCAGTTATACGCTTACCGTTGTGTTTGTGGTGCGAATGTCTTTTTGGGCTTACCTATATACCTCTATTGTGCGCCCTACTAGTGTAGACAAATGTCCCATAATAATCATCCTCTAACGTTGCGACAAACCCCCTCAGTGTCGGGAAATTCGTCTCAAATTTGCCAACACATTTCGCTATTTGACAAAATGCCTGAAGTGTGCTTGTAACCTACGCTACAGTTGTACCCTAAAATACCAAGTTGTCATCTTAAGGTCTAATTTTGACGCTGTTTACTACCCGCAAAAATCCCGCCTGAAAAGCCACTAATGCCCAACATAAAGCCCAAGTCATACCAAAGTCCTGCGTTAGGAAAGGCGTAAATACGCACGCTCTTAACAAACAAACTCACAAAAAAGGTAACAGGCGCTATGAAGCCTTGCCACAGCCCCAACCAAAACCCCGGTGTGTAGTTTCACTAGGAGGTTGACTTGCCGTACAAGACACGATAAATACAATTAGCACAACAAATACAATTAGCATAACCGGCCACCATCTCTGTCGATACCGCACGTTGTCACCACCTTTCTGCTTTACAAGCGCACAGTACGGGCCTAACAATACTGCCATCATGTTTACCACGATGACTTGAATCCATCTTTCGGAAATTGATTGTACAACGCTAGATGGAAATACTATAGCGACATCCGTAAACATTGAGCTATAAACTGAGTTAGTTGATTGGTACTCGCGCTGCTTGTATGTTAAAGATCAGGTAAGAGTAAAGAGCGATCGCGCTGCTGAACCACGAGTTCGAACCCGAGATAGCTCAAGCTC
>JBCCOX010000561.1:0-3726 GCA_039025155.1 Deinococcota bacterium
TGGACTATGGCAAATACCGCTACGAGTTACAACAGCAAGAAAAAGAAGCGCGTAAACGCTCGCGTCAGCAAGAGATGAAAGCTATCAAGTTCCGGGTCAAAATTGATGAGCACGATTATCAGACCAAAGTTGGACACGTTAAGCGCTTTCTCAAAGGCGGTCATAAAGTTAAAGTGACCATTATGTTTCGTGGTCGTGAGCGCACCCACCCGGAATTGGGGCAAGAACTGCTTAAACGGGTAGGACAAGATGTTGCTGAGCTTGGCATGGTTGAATCGTCGCCGAGCATTGCTGGCATGGACATGAATATGGTGGTTGCACCAAGTAAAAAGACTGCGTAAATAAGGTTGCTTAACCACGTGCAGATAGCCTACTTATGACCTAAAAAACAGCTATTCCTATAACAACTTAATTGAGCGATGCTACAAATACACAATCAGCACGTAGCTTTGTTCATGTAGTCCTCGAGCACACCTTGAACAGCTAATTCTGCTTTAATAGCGTTTTGGTGACAGCCGCGTTAGCTTGCGTGGTGTTCTAAGTGGTTTGTAACGGTCATCGGTGATGCACGTAGACTTTGTGTAAATCACCAGATCACTACAGCATGTAAATTCATGTGAATCACACAGCACCAAAGTAGGTATCAAAGCTGTTTCTAAGTATTTCAAGGAGAGTTATCACCATGCCGAAGATGAAGACCCATAAGGGCACCAAAGCCCGTGTAAAAATCACTGGGCGAGGTAAGGTCAAGGCAAAGCGCACCGGAAAACGTCACCTTATGACCAAAAAATCTGGTAAGCGCATCCGCCAGTCGCGTCAACCCCTAGTTTTGTCCGAGACACAGGAAAAGCGTATTCACGCGCTTTTACCTTACGAGTAAGGGGTAGCAGATGCCACGCGCTAAAACTGGAACGGTACGCCGCGAGCGTCACAAAAAGATTCTCAAACGTGCCAAAGGCTACCGCGGCCTGCGCTCAAAAAGTGTTCGCACTGCCCAGCAGAGCTTGCTTAACGCCGCTGATTACGCCTACCGCGACCGCCGCGATAAAAAGAACGATTTTCGTAGATTGTGGATTGCTCGTATCAATGCAGGTGCTCGCCAAGAGGGTATGACCTACTCTGCGCTCATAGGCGGCTTGCGCAGAGCGGGTGTTGAACTTGATCGCAAGATCATTGCCGACTTAGCTGTTCAACAACCAGATGCCTTTAAGCAACTTGTTGAGGTTGCTAAAGCAGCTTAACTGACATTACCAACATCAACTATATACAACTAGAATAACTAGATACAATGCGCGCGAGGTTTTGGCCTCGCGTGTTACTTTTGGAAGTTAATGCCCAGAATAATGTTAATGTGCTCAGTAAGATGCTGAACCTACTTTGGCGTGCAGCAAGCACACCAGCAGGGTTTTTTAACTACTTAGAAACGCAAGACGTTAATCTAGCTCGAGCTGCTTTAACAGGCTTGGGCTGCTATTTACTAGCGAGTTTGGCAATTGCGTTAGGAGTTATGGTGCTTACAGGCTCACAGGTTGTGCAGCCGTTTGTCCTGTTTGGCTTGCTCATTGGCGTGTTGCAGTACGGCTTTTTTTGGGCACTCGGCGGGCTTATTTTGCAACAACCCAACGACCTCGAGCTACGTGCTTGGGAACTTACAGGTTGGGCATGGTCGGTCGCGCTCTTTATGGCATTATCGTTACTACCTGCAGTGTTACTTGTGGTCATAAGCCCTTTAACTAACGGTTTGATTGCTTTACTTATAGGTTTAGGCGCGCTTGGGGCACTTGTGTGGCATGTGCGGGTGCTGCGTACAGGCTTAATCCACTTTACCGGCTCCGGACAACCTCGGCGGCTTATGTGGTATGTGGGGCTTTTATTTGTGCTGCCAGCTTTGCCCCTCATCGTTATGTTAATCAATGCGTCTGGAACTTTATAAACTGACCTAAGTTACGATGTCTCCAGATAATCAGAAATGCGCCGCTGACACATATCACGATGTAGTTATAAAAACCATCAGCTCTTGAACGAGCAGTATTTAGGCTATATAGTAGCGTTTCCATCTGGAGTTGCCCCAGCAACTTCAGATGCGAGCTAGGCGAGTCAAAATAAACCCACTCAGTGTGGGGGAATGTATCTTGGAATTGCTATAGGCTATGTTTGACGTATTTCATACGGATTCCGACTAAACACTGTATAAACTCTGGCGCGTTTATTCCATTTCTATCGGAACTCGTATCTTTTTCTGCGCAGAGGGTTGTCTCGCTAACGCTCGGAACCATGCGGGTTCATTCCCGAAGGAATTAACCGACAACGGTATCAGAACATAATTTCTCTGCTATAGCGACATTCGTAAACATTGAGCTATAAACTGAGTTAGTTGATTGGTACTCGCGTTGCTTGTATGTTAAAGCTCAGGCTGAGTGCGTAGAAAAGCTGTTGAAGCCACATTCTCCTCCCTAACCTAACCCGTTGCCGCAACCTCGTCTTGCAGCAGCTTAATTCTTTCTGGAGCGTGAGGGCTAGTGTCTGTCGCAAGATCGCTGCGCATAATCTCATCCTCTTTCTATTTGCTTAATCATCTAGCACCCGAGGATTCGAGAGAAACCTTGCGATGGGTTGCGTTATAAAATGACGCAATACACATTTTTATTTTAAATAATCTATCCTTCAAGTAATAATCACAACATACAATGCTTCAACGCTTTGTAAGACGTGGGTCAAGCACATCTCTTAAACCATCACCTAGTAAGTTAAACCCCAACACCGTAATCATAATGATAAGCCCCGGTGCCACCGACGCCCACGCATTAAGTGCCAAAAAACGACGGTTGTCGGCAATCATTTGCCCCCAACTTGGTGCGGGCGGTTGCGTGCCAAGCCCCAAAAATGATAGGGAGGCTTCCGCCAAAATGGCATAAGCCAGTCGCAAGGTGATTTCAATAAGGAGCGGCGCAGCGGCGTTAGGCAAAATGGCCAGCAGCAAAACACGTGCGTCGCCTGCACCTAGTGCCCGGTTAGACTCAACATAAAGCTCTTGGCGCACACTCATCACAGCGGCCCTAGCTACCCGCACAAACGGCCCGGTGTAAATAATCCCAATTGCCAAAACTAGGTTAAGCATGCCGCCGCCAAAAAAAGCAAGGAGCGCAATAGCTAGCAGGATGGCTGGAAAGGAGAGCAGAATGTCTGTAAACCGCATGGTAAGTGCGTCCACCCAACCTTGATAATAGCCGCTTAACAGTCCCAAACTACCACCCACTAAGGTGGCTATGGCAATTGAACTGAGCGCCACCAACAGCGAAATTCGCCCACCGTAGATGATGCGGCTTAAGGTGTCGCGGCCAAATTGGTCTGTCCCCAGCGGATGCGCTGCACTTGGACCTTGTAACCGCACGGGCGGATTTAAAGCAATAGGATCGTGAGGCACAAGCCACGGTGCAAGTAAGGCTGAAACAGTAATGACTAAGATGATGATGAGCCCAGTTAAACCTGATGGGCTTCGCAGTAAATTTTGCCACCACGCTGGGCGCTTTTGGTGAGCAGGTGTAGATGTTTCTACCGTACTGACTGCGTTTATCATAGCAAAGCTCTAATCATAGCGAATCCTCGGGTCAATGAGCGAATAAAGAACATCAACTAGTAAGTTGACGATAATAAACGACAAAGCAATCATGAGCACAGCGCCCTGCACCACCGGGTAGTCGCGCAAGTTGATGCCCTCGAGCGCAA
>JBCCOX010000562.1:0-3719 GCA_039025155.1 Deinococcota bacterium
GCTCTTCCGATCTCAGGCAATGTCTGGGAGTGGTGCCAAGATTTGTGGGACACATCTGAAACACCTGCCCAAAACGTGTCATTCCACCGGCAGCATGTGGTGAAAGGTGGGTCGTACTTGTGCCATGCATCCTACTGCAACCGCTACCGAGTGGCTGCGCGCACCAAAAATACACCCGATAGTACAACCGGACACATGGGCTTTCGAGTGGCTCGAGACGTTGACGCCTAGCATCTTCAACAATTAACTTTTAGGGCGTGAGGTCACAACATCCCACCATCTGCATATACCTTTGCCTGCATGCCTTGTCCTGTGGTTTACGGTAGTGGCAGAGTTAGATGTCTATTGTTGCAGTGTAAAGAAGAGGATACGTGTAGATGACGCACCTTGTATTAATTTACTCAGGAGGCTCGAGCAGGTGTGATAATCATCATGTACGCTAAGTAAGTTGTAGTATGAAAGGCGTACATCACCTTCAACCTCATTTGCAACGTGCTCATGACCTGATATTGACGTGACGTTGCACTTCTTAGTATCAAACGATGTTCATAGAAAGGACATATAAACATGGCCGACCTTAAACAGCTTTTAGACCACGGACAGTCCATCTGGTACGACAACATGCGCCGCAGCATGCTCGAGTCCGGCGAAATGCAAGCCTTTTTTGATGGTGGCGTGCGCGGGGTGACCTCTAATCCCACCATTTTTGACAAAGCCATTGGACAAGGTAACGACTACGACGAAACCATCAGCCAACTTGCTGCTAACGGCAAAAGCACAAACGATACCTACGAAGCACTCGTGCTGGCAGATATTCAGCGTACTGCCGACATGCTAGCTCCCGTTTACGAGTCCAGTAACGGTGAAGATGGTTATGTGAGCCTCGAGGTCAGCCCCAAGTTAGCTCGAGATACCGCTGGAACAGTCAGCGAAGCCAAGCGCTTTTTTGAGGCACTTGACCGCCCTAACGTGATGATTAAAATTCCTGCCACGCCCGAAGGCATTCCTGCCATTACCGAGGTGATTGGTTCAGGCATTAACGTCAACGTGACGCTGATGTTTTCGCTAGATCACTACGATGCCGTGGCAGAGGCTTATATTAAAGGGCTCGAGCAACTCGCAGCAAACGGCGGCGACGTGAGCAAAGTGGCCTCGGTAGCCTCCTTCTTTGTAAGCCGGGTAGACAGCGCCGTCAATAAACAACTCGATGACATCGGTACAGATGAGGCCTTTGCCTTACGCGGCAAAATTGCGATTGACAACGCCAAACTAGCTTATGAACGCTTCAAAGAGACCTTTGCAGGTGAGCGCTGGCAGGCTCTAGCTGACAAAGGCGCAAACGTGCAGCGTCCACTCTGGGCCAGCACTGGCACCAAAGATGATGCCTACCCAGATACGCTTTATGTTGATAGCTTAATTGGCCCGCACACGGTCAACACCGTGCCACCAAATACGTTGGATGCATTTTTAGATCACGGCACTGTAGCAGCCACCTTAGAAACAGATTTAGATGGCGCAAAAGGGCGCATGGCAAAACTTGCCGACCTCAGCGTGAGCTTAGACGCCATCACTGACAAACTCCAAGACGACGGCGTGGATTCTTTTGCCAAGTCGTTTGATTCACTCATGGGAAGTATTGAAAGCAAACGCGAAGCGCTCGTTAAATAATATTGCCCAAAACTCACTACGCGCCAACATCAACGCCCACCGCAATGTAATTCGTGGTGGGCGTTGATGTTTTGCTAAACCAGCACGTGCTAGTCGAGCATCACCTGAAGGGGTGTTTCAAATTCTGCTAGGCGCGGCGTTGGCCCGTCGTATTGCGGTTGAATGGTGTTTCCTTCAGCCACTGGCGTGGAGTTACGGTTGGGGACAATGTCACCTGCACCGTACAAACTGCCGCCGAACACACCTGCATAGAGGTCAATTGAGGCTGGTTTAGCATCCAAGCCTAAAGCTGCCCACGGAATAGCAACTTCACTGGCAAATGCAAACTCATCTTCACCCGTTGATACCGTCGCAGTAATGCCCGCTTCAGACATCGTTTCTGTTGTTGAAACAAGTCTGCGCACGCTAGGCACGCCGCCACCATCTTGGGCGACAATTGCATCAATACCAGCGGTGAACGTGGCCCACTTAGCAAAGGCATCTAGCTCGTTCATGGTCTGCACGCCGCCATCAACACTATCTACAAAGACAATCATGGCGTTGCCACCCTCAGCTCGGTAGCGATAACCAAGGTAGAGGTAGTCGTCGTCGGCATCTGCATAAAGATCAATAAACAGGTTGTTTGCACCAAAGCCAAAGTCGAAGCCTTCGGGGCCGTTCACCAGCACGGGCACGCCGTCCCAATCGCTTAAATCTCCATCAATGGTGTAGCGGGTAGAAGGTGGGGCAAGCTCGAGCATCACATCATCAGCCGGAGCTGTGACCTCGAGGCTGGCATTCGTAAGTCCGGGCGCACTGGCAGTCAAGGTTGTTGCAGTGTCAGACGGTAATGGCAAGTAGAACGTGCCATCCTCAAAGGTAAACGCAAAGTAAAAACGGTCATCCAACGCAGCATCAATTAGTGCATTTGCTACAGGTGCATCTAAACTCGTCACCGTACCTGTTACGGCAGCATCTGGCATACCCGGCGGAAGGCCTTCAATAAAGTTGTAGACGCCTTCGTAGCGCAAGGTGGACTCATCCAATAAAAGGGTGCGGTTGTTGGTGCCGACGCCTTCATAGCCACCGTTTTTGGCAGTGGCTGCGTCGTTGGCAAACTTAAACGAGATTTCGCGGAATAGGGGTAGCTCGAGCGTCGTCTCATAAAACCCGCGCTGACCAGCAACGGGCGTCATGGGGTAGCGAATTTCACTGCCTGTGTCAAACCGGCGGATTTGCATGGGCGCGTTACCTTGAGAGCGGGCGTCTACCACAAACGTAACGCTCGAGACAGCATCGGCATCTGGCGTGGCTGTCACGGTGGGATTATTTGTACTCTCACGCCCATCACCATCTACCGTCACAACCTCAAAGTCATAACTGATGCCATTATCCAACCCGCGTACCACTGTGCTGTCCACACCCACACCCAGCGGCGCAAAGTTGCTTTGTACGCGCGCGCCACCAGCACTTGGCATGTAGTAAATGCGGTAGCCAAGGGCGTCATCATCCGTCACAGGTGTCCAGCTTAGTTTCACCGCAGCACCACCGGGGAGTGCAGTTACATTGGTGACGGTCTCGAGGCCTTCGTTGCTGCCGCCCGTGGTGCTACCTGCTGCACCCGCTACAGCAATCACGCTGCGCGCTGGAATTGTACCAACGAGCAGACCCTCCACAATGCTCACATCTGTTTGACGTCCACTTACTTCGGTGAGGTTAGCATCGCTTGCAAAAGTTCCCAGCAAGGGAATACCGCCAGCCGCAATTTGACTTAAATCCACTGCCTCATCCGCGTTGTTCATGACTATCACAACGGACGGTTCGCCCTCGAGCGTCCGCCTAAAGGCCATCACATTAGCACCGTTGTCACTTGGGCGAGATAACATCTGCTGAGCGCCATGGGTCAGCGCGCGGTACTGGTCGCGGGCACTTGCAAGTGCGCTAATGCGTTCGTCAAGGTCACTTTGCCCAAGTTGACTAAAGTCCATGAGGTCGCGGTTTTGGGGGTCATTTTCACCTTCTAAGCCAATTTCAGTGCCGTAGTAAATGCTGGGCGCACCACGAGCAATAAA
>JBCCOX010000563.1:0-3712 GCA_039025155.1 Deinococcota bacterium
CATGTTGTGACAATTGATACAGTCTTTGAAATGTAATTTTTCTTACCAAAGCTAACCCTGAAGATGAAGCTAACCCTGAAGATTATGTGTTGAATTGAGTTCCCGTTGAGTTGCGACCCTGTTTAAGTGTCATTGTTTAAGTGCCATTGTTTAAGTGTCATTCAAGACTTGGTTTAAGTGTCATTCAAGATTTTAACCTTGCGAGCTGCAAGCGTGATCTGTTTGAAAGGTTTTTGTGATTAAGGGCAAATACACCGTCAACGAAGTTGAAGAACGTACCAAGGTGCCAGCCAGCACCTTACGGCAGTGGGAACGTCGCTATGACTTTCCCAAGCCAGAGCGTTCTGATTCGGGCTACCGCTTGTATAGCGATAAAGACCTGCGCGATATTGACATCATGAAGCGGCACATCGCCGAAGGTATTCCTGCCTCGAGAGCCGCCGAACTAGTTAAAAAATTAGATGTTGCAACACCTGGCCCACGGTCACTTGCCACCATGCAAGAAGAACTGGTTGAAGCTCTCATTCAACTTGATGACGCTAGGGCCGACCGCATTTTTAGTGAAGCCCACGCGCTGCATACGGTTGATGCTGTAATGCTCGAGCTCATGCAAAAAAGCATGGCAGACATTGAACATCGTTTAAATGTTGATGAAATTAGTATCACCACCGAGCACTTCGCCAGAAACTACATTTATGGGCGTTTGCACGCGCTACTTAGCGTGACAGCGAACATTTTGTCTGGCTTAGTCGTGATTATTGCGTGCGCACCTACCGAACACCGCGAACTCAGCCCACTTATTTTGTCAGTATCGTTGCGGCGGGCTGGTTACCGAGTGTTTTACTTGGGTGCCAACACGCCTATTGGTGACCTTCATGACATGGCCAAATCGCTTGGCAGTACCGGGGTTATTATCGCCGCAGCCAGCGACAACGCTTGGCAAAGCTTGTGGGAATACCGGGGCATTTTTGATAGCATGGCACCGATTGTGGCATTTTGTGGCCCTGTGTTTGACAAAAAAGCTGAACTCGCAGGCGCACTCGGTGGTATTTCGCTAGACAGCGATCCAACTGCTGCCGTCACCCGCTTTCACGCCTTAGTGCAAAATATGCCTTCATCTGTTGTAGTGCGCCAAGGAGCAGCTTGATCATGTTTGCTCGAGCCAAAACAGCACTTGACCCTCAACACAACCGTCGTGGTCAAGTGATTTCTGCTGATGCCGCTGTCATTGGCGCAGGTATTGGCGGGCTAACCGCTGCTGCTATGCTCGCCCGGCAGGGGTACAAAGTAGCAGTGCTCGAGCGCGACGTTCACCCCGGCGGTTGCGCGGCAGGCTTTTCCAAAGACGGCTACCGTTTTGCTGTGGGCGCCACCGTTGCCATGGGTTTTGAACCCGGCGGCCTCCACCAGCGCATCTACAAACTACTAGGGCAAAAACCTCGCTATGTGAACGTTGACCCCGCGATTCGCGTACATCTACCAGAGCACCCTGAACGCGGTGAGGTTACCGTGAACATTGCAACCGAGCGGCAAGCTTGGCAAGCTGAGGTTGCCCGCGCGTTCCCAAGTGACACAGTGCGTGAAACGGCCGCTAAACAAGCTTTTTGGCGCAAAACAGCAGCGCTTGCAAAAGGGCTTGGCTACGCTGCCAAACGCTTCCCCGTGATGCCGTTTAAGCATCTCTACGATGTGCTAGATACCGCCAAAGCTGCTCACCCTAGCTTGTTACCTGTGTTTGCCAACTTGCACCGCACCGTGGCTGACTTACTTACAGATATTGATGATCCCTATCACCGTGCGTTTATCGACGGGCAACTGTTAGATGCCATGCAGACCACGGCAGATAACTGCGTAGCTCCAAATGGCGCGCTGGCGCTAGATATTTACCGCGCTGGTTGCCAATACAAAATTGGCGGGTTAGAAACGATTGCCCAAGATTTAGCAGATTATGTGACAGCGCAAGGCGGTGTCGTTCTTTACAGCACGCTAGCTAAAGAAATTGCCACCGACGGACGGCGCGTCTGCGGGGTAGCAACCAACCGCGCCAACATTGATGCACCCGTTGTGATTAGCGCTATTCCACTTGCGAATACAGCTAACTTACTTCCTACTGAAACTCCTTCTGATCTTCCGAAACGGGCAGATGCCCAACCTGAGATGTGGGGGGCATTCACCCTCTATATGGGCGTAGACGAACGCGCCCTACCTGCTGACGTTCACTTTTACGAGCAGGTAACTGACCTAGACACCCACCAAGCTGCTGGCAACTGTCTTATTTCAATTAGCCCAGCTTGGGACAGACAACGCGCACCTGAGGGCAAACGTGCCATTACTGTAAGTACTCACGTTGAGGCTGCGCGCTGGCTCGATATCGCCCATGACAAGGAGGCTTACCAGCACGAGAAACATGCGTTTGAACGTCTATTACTTCGTCAGGTAGAGCGTGCTCTACCCAATATCCGAGATGGTATTGAGGTGTTTTTGAGCGGCACTCCCAAAACGTTTCGCGGCTTTACGCGGCGTGTGGGTGGTACCGTTGGCGGTATCCCTCAAACCAGACAAGCAGCCAATTTTGCAGCGCCTTCGCACCGCAGCGATATTGGTGGTTTGTTCCTAGCTGGCGACACGGTGTTTCCGGGTCAAGGCACGCTGGGCGTGACGGTATCTGGCTATAACGCAGCCCGCTCTGCAGGCCGTTATTTGAACAGAACAACAGCCAAACGTGCTCGAGCCCGTCCTCTAACACAACAAGATGATACAAATCCTACCCGTGCCCCTCGCCAAGATGACCGCATCGTTACAAGCTCAGCTGAACTTGTAACCTCTCAAAACACCCCGCAACCTCAAGACACCTCACACTCAAAGGAGATACCCGTATGACCCTTCCTACCAATGCCCTCGGCTACGACAACGACGCAGTAAACGCAGTAAACGCTTTTCAGGACGATGCTCCTTCTATGCTGGACGCCCCGAGTCAAACCATTAGTTTTCAACGCAAACAAACCCTCTATCACAACGGAGATTTAGCTCAGTCCGTGTTTCGCGTCCGCGACGGCCTCATCCGCATTACTAGAATGACTCCAGAAGGGCGCATTTTGACCGTGCGGCACGTGATGCCCGGCGACTTTTTTGGCGAAGAAGCGTTCATGACCGGACGCCGTAGTGAAATTGCAGAAGCGCTTACCAACGCGCAGATTGAGGCGGTGGACCCCGACATGATCAACCACAGTGACCTAATGACCATCACCCGCTCGCTGTCCGAGCAAATGCAACGCCTTATGGACTACGAGTACCACTTGCAAACAGGTGACCTGCGCCAGCGCGTAGCACGCTACCTCATGAAACTAGCAGACACCCCGCTAGCTGTCGAAAATGATGCCGGCTACCGGGTTATCTCAGCTACTCACGAGCTTATTGCTGAAGGTACTGCTAGCACCCGTGAAAGCGTCTCTAAAATTATCACCGAGCTTCGTTCAGAAGGGTTAATCGAGTCCGGTTACAGAAGTATTGTCTTGCTCGAGCCAGACACCTTAGACGACATCTCACAAGGGTTTTAAGCGCACTCACCAACCTGAATGCGACTTCTTGTAACAGGTGCAAGCGGCTTTGTCGGCAGTCACCTCGTGCGTCACTTAGTAGATACTGGCCACGAGGTCATTGCCCTAGCTCGCAGCACACCCGGTTCTGAGCAAGCAGGGTCTGAGCAAGTCGG
>JBCCOX010000564.1:0-3701 GCA_039025155.1 Deinococcota bacterium
GAATAACGCTTTCAAACGCATACCCTGTCAACCTGTGATGTGGCTGTTGCTAGGCATGTTGATGTTACCGATTCTTAGTCGTGCGCAAGATGATGCCCAAGCTGCTGACAGTGAAGATATGAACTTGCTCGAGCGCATCATCACCATCACCTACGACGGTGGCAACCGTGCCAGCCCCGACTTGCGCTTTGGCCCTTACAGCTACACCCACCCAGACGATGAAGGCCTCGTGGCAACGGTGTCCAACTTAACCATTTACGGCTCACAAGCTAGCCTCAGCGCGCCAGATGACATGATGATTGCCGACGCTGAAGGGCAACGCGAAGCCACCTTTGAAGAAGGTGTGCGGGTGGTGCGCGGGCGCTTGGACGCAGGCGGGCGGACGCTCGAGTACAGCGAAGCCACCGGGCTAGGCACGTTAGCACCAGACATCAACATTTTGGTGGAACCCTCGCCAACAAGTAACAATCAAGACGATGTCACCATTACTGCGGACAGTGTCACGTTTGATGTTGATACCGACGTAAGCACCAGCCGGGGTGACGTGTTACTCATTAATGGCAGCCAACAAGCTGAAGCCCAAGAACTGATCTACGAAGAAGCCCGCGACCTTGCCAAATTGAGCAGTGGTGAGGAGCAAGTGCGTGCTGTACGGCAAAGTGAAGACGGCGAGTTGGTCATTGTGGCAGATGAACTGCGTTCACTTACGGGGAATGACAGTTTGCTGGCCATTGGTAACGTGATTATTGTGGACGGGCCCATTCGCAGCATGGGCGACGTGGTCTATTTTGATGACGCCACCGACCGCGCCGAGATTTTGGGTAACCCCGCAACGTCTGAAGAACTGGATGACGACGGCGAAATTTTGTTTGAAATTTCTGGCGCTCGTATTGAGCAACGCATTGACCTAGATGTAGTGAATCTGCTGGATGATACGGTTCCTGCGGAGTTTAACGAAGATGATTTTTTGCTGACCAGTGAACTTGATGAGTAGTCAGTATTGAGGATGACCTCGAGTTACTTCTCATTCCATCAAGCCATGTATATTTCTTAAGGATTAACGTAACGCTATGATCTCAATTTTTGTCACAAACGATGCCTAGGATAATTAAGTTGTCTGTTTCTCGAGGACTTAAACATCAACATATTCAGCAAATTGTAACGTTGATGCTGGTGAGTGGGCTTTTGGCGAGTTTTGGTCACGCCCAAGACAACCGCCCGCAACTGCGCTTGACTCGTAATGACCGCACCATTCAGGTGATTCAAAACGCACCCAGTAACGAAGGTGGCAAGTTTCACCTGCGCGCACCTTGTGAAGAAGATGTGCGCCTCAACACGGTGTTTGCGCCTGAACCCTACCTAGTTGAAACGCGGGTGAACGATACGCTGATGACCTCGAGCATCGTCATGGATAGACGCCCCGACGGCCGTCAAGATGAAGCCACGCTCGAGCTATTTGGCGGTAGCCTCGAGGTAGACGAACGTTTTTGTCCAACCGATGTAACCCGCACTGACACGCCAGATGTCACGGTGTACCAAGGACGCACTACCATTACCGGCATCACCTTTACTTACAACAACGCCACAGGTCTCGGGACGCTAGACGGTCCCGTGACGCTCGAGCGCGAGCAAGAAGGCATCTCGCCCCTATTAGAAGCTACGGCAGATGCCATGGTGATTGACGTTGACCGAGATATTACAACGCTAGAGGGCAATACCTCGGTGAGTTCTGATGGCCGCGTGAGTGATGCTGACGAAGTGGAGTACGACGAAGCGGGCAGTAGGGCCATTTTGCGCGGTTCCCCTGCGGTGAGCGAAAAAGACGGCGATATTGTGCAGGGTAACGTCATTGAATACGACCTAGACAGCAACGATGTGGTGGTTAAAGGTGGTATTTCAGCGACTTTTGAGTTTGACCGTTAGTCCAGATGTAAGCCAATCGTTAAGTTGTAAGCCAACTGAGATGTTCAGCAGTGAGCTGAAACGGCTTTTTAGGGATGCGTTGAATGGAAAATTGCTCGAGCACCTCAGCTAAGCTCATCAGCTTAAGGTGAGGTTGCAAGTTTAAGCTATAAGCTAGCAGTCCCAGCACACGTTCAGCGAGTACATCCTGTTCTTGTAAAGCAGTTAAGGTATACCCGCCCCGCCGTTTGGCGATGCGCTCGCCGTGCTCATCTAACAGCAGAGGTACATGAAGGTAGCTTGGTGGCGTTGCATCCAAGGCCTCATATAAAAAAAGATGCGCGGCTGTACTGGTTAGTAAATCATCCCCGCGCACGACTTGACTGATGTTCATGGCAATGTCATCGACCACCACTGCCAAATGATAGGCCCACATGCCATCTGCCCGTTTGAGGACAATATCACCCATTGCCTCAGCCACGCTAAGCACTTGATGTCCGGCTAGGTCATCTGTAAAGCTTATAGCTTTGTTGGGCATGGCAAGACGCAAGCTCGGCTGTTTACCTGCTTGTTGCTTGCTGTCTTTTAAGTGTGCGTTAAGTTCACGCTCGGCGGAGCCGTACACGGGAGCGGCTCCATGTGCATGGGGCGCAGAGGCGAGTTCGCGTAAGTCTTTGCGGGATAAGTAGCAATTGAAAAGTTGAATGTTTGGCTGTTGCTCGAGCCGCCTTAGCGCAGCCTCATAAAACTCAGTACGCTTGTGCTGCTCATACGGACCGTAAGGGCCGCCTAGCTCAGCGCCTTCATCCCACGTAAGGCCAAGCCAGCGCAGTTCGCGCAAGTTGGCTGTTACATACTCAGCTTTGCTGCGGTCACGGTCAATGTCTTCAATCCGTATCACCCACTGACCGCCAGCTTGCCGGGCCGCGCACCATGCAACTAACGCCGTGCGGGCGTTTCCCAAATGTAAATACCCCGTAGGGCTTGGGGCGAAACGTCCGCGTATCATCAATTTTACTTTAGCCTTGAAAGATGTTGCTCGAGGTTGTCTAGCACGTGTTCTAAAGACTTCTCTCGAACATCAACATTAGAAAATTAAGCAAGATTGTTCAATGTGTGCTTGAAAAATCATCCTCGACGACCCTATGGGATGTCATTGAGGTAATCTCCCTTTCCCATTTCTTGATGTACACCCTTAAACGTTAATATTTTGTGAAAACACTTTATAAAATTGCTAACAATATTGTACGGCAATTTATGTGTAAACGAGTTTCAGGTCTTGTCGAGGTGCTAAATGCGTCAATAACTTTGCGGCAGATGCTTTCTCATCACTCAAAACTCGTCACTCAAAAGTGGTATAGGTGTGTATGACATCAATTGGCAGACGCCGTATGATATGAAGGTATATGGCAAATCCTGTTTTTGAGCGTGCTTTAGACGGTCTTGCAACCATGGTGTCAGCAAGGGCTGCTCGCCGTGTGCTCGAGGCAGGTGTGCGCTCGGTGGCAGAAACACCAGACACCATTCCAGCTCAGGTGATGCAAACGCTACTGGTCGACTACGTGCATCACGAATTTGAACAGATGCTTCCTAGAGAAGGGCTAAAACGCAACCTCGAGCAACTTGCCAAACGGGTTGGCGACGTGTCGTTAGCTGCGCCGAAACCCACCTTACCTAATCCCGGCTTACCTAATCCCTATGACAGTAGCGAAGTTGATGCGGTCAGCGAAGCACTTGCCTATTTTACGCGCGTTAATATAGATGCTGACAGCAGCCCCAACGCTAGCCCGCGCAACAAC
>JBCCOX010000565.1:0-3682 GCA_039025155.1 Deinococcota bacterium
GCCGTCGCTACTACCGCCATCTGCCAAAATTACATCCGCTTGGTCGGGTAAACCCTGCTCGTACATCTCAGCTAACTGCTTGCGAATCCGCTCACCTTCATTGATGATGGGAATGCCGATGCAATAGCGCGTGCGTTTGGGGTGAAACGCCTGCACCTCATAGTCTGGCACTTGCCAACTGGCAGGTAATTGATCTGCTGTACAGCTCACGCCTGAGCTCCATCAGCAGTGCCTCCATAAATTTGCGTAAAGGTTTTAAGGGACGCTTCTAAACTAGCCAGTGGCGTTTCACTCGAGCGCATTTCCAAACTCACCCAGCCTTGCCAGTTAATCTCGCGCAGCGCCCCTGCAATGCTGGCGTGATCCACTTGAGGTTCTGCTAAGCTCCCCAAAAATGGCTCACTAGCGTGGATATGGACCATTAAATGTCCATAGTCACGAATCACCTGCGCGGCGTCGCCTCCTGCTAGGTGCATGCCAGCAGCATCTAAGTGGAGTTTGAGGCCTGGATGCCCTACTTGTGCCACAAACTGGGCGGCGTCTGCAGCGTTAGTTAAAAAATCGCAGTTGTAGTCGGTTGGGTTAGGTTCTAGCCCGAGGGTCACGCCTTGCTCGAGGCAAATTGCCGCCATCTTTTGAAATACCGGGGCGGCGTCTTCCATGGCCTCAGCTAAACTGCGCGCACCTTTGTGGCGGTTTTTGGGCGAGCCAAACACTAAGGGCCCCGCACCCAGCGTGCTAGCAATGCGGGCCACGTGCTGAATGTGTTTGTAGAGGTCACTGGGATTACCATCAAAGACAGTCAGCTCAGGTTTGCCGTAGAGAATGGCCTGCAACGAGCTACACCTAAACCCACGTGCAGTAAGGTCATCTCGCAAGGCCTCAACTTGCTGCGGGCTAATCTCCCAACTACCCCATACCCGCGTGGGGGCAACCTCGAGCCCACTCACGCCACAGGCCTGCAAAAGGTCATACGCAGTGCTGTCATCTTCAGCAGGCCAAGCAATGTTGGACACCGTCAACTTCATAAATTGGCCCGTTCACGTATCACGTAAAGCCCTAATGCTGCAAGTACCTCGGCGTTGTTCATCATGTAGTCGTCTGCTTTGTCAAACAGATGTGCGTAGCGAGTATGTACATCGTAATGGGCTTCACCTGCTTGCGCGCCCACGTCTACCTCTGGAAAAAAGCGCTCGAGAACTGCCCCGGTGGTGATCGGCTCGGTGGCTAGCATACACAGCTCAATCTCGTTCTCCACGAGGGTCTGAATATCCCCCCACAAGTGCGCCAGCGGATACCACTGAAAACTGCTAGCTGGGTTGATGGCGTCTAGCATGTTGCCGTTCAGTAGATCAAAAATGACATTCTTTTTGAGGCCTTTGCCAAACAGTGCGGGCAAGCGGAGGATGTTGACACTATCAAACATTTGGGTGATAGCATCTTCTAGCTCGAGCCTGTGCCGCCCGTAAGCATGGTTATCCTGACTATGGCAGTCAAAGCTTTCGTCTACACCCTGTAACACCGGAAACACATCCACGGTTGACAAATGCACAAAGCGCTTGGCATTGACCTTTTGAAGAGCACCTGTGAGGCGGGTAATCGCGGCTTTATCTTCCTCTGGGTGTTTATTCGCCCACCACTTCACCGCTTGCGGCGCAGCACACACCACTAGGTCAAATTCCTCACTAGCAATGTTATCTATATTTTTAGAGTTATATGTTTTGTCAAAGTCATGCGAGAGCATTAAGTTGCTGCCCACAAAACCTGTATGACCAATAAGTCCGTCCACGTTTGAAGTGTGACACAAGTTGATAGATGTAGCAAGTCGAACCTAGTGGTTAGTTGTCTAAAAACGTAACTTTGCGGACACGACTAGTGAGAAATTCAGCGATAAACAGGTTGCCAGCACTGTCTACTACAACATCTGTAGCCCTAAGGGGTTCAGCAGTCGTCGTAACACCATCAGCGAAAAGGCTGAAGTCATCACTCCCGGCAACTGTCGTGATAATTCCATCTGTATTTACTTTGCGTATGCGATAGTTCCTACTGTCAGCAATAAACAGGTTACCAACACTGTCTACTGAAATGCCTTTTGGTCTGTTCAGTTGGGCAGCTGTCGCACGCCTACCATCACCTGAAAAGCCACCGTTATTCCAGCTAGCTGTACCACTTCCAGCAACTGTCGTGATAATCCCTGATGTGTCTACTTTACGGATACGATGGTTGTCACTGTCAGCAATGAACAGATTGCCAGTATTGTCTACTGCAATGCCTTCAGGCCTGGATAGTTGGGCAGACGTTGCGGGACCACCATCACCTGAAAAGCCCCATGTGCCCGTTCCAGCAACTGTCGTTATAATGCCAGCAGTGTTCACTTTACGAATGCGGTGATCGCCCCAATCAGCAATAAACAGATTGCCAGCACTGTCTACTGCGACTTTGAAGGGGAAGCTGAGTTGGGCGGCAGTAGCAGCACCACCATCACCTGAAAAGCCACTGCTGCCATTTCCCGCAACTGTTGTGATAATCCCAGTTGTATCTACCTTGCGAATGCGAGCATTCCCGGTATCAGCAATAAACAGATTGCCAGCACTGTCTATTGCAATACCTCCGGGACTATCCAATTGGGCGGCAGTGGCAGCACCACCATCACCTGAAAAGCTGCCGTTGAGATGACCAATTGCACCACTCCCAGCAACCGTCGTGATAATCCCAACCGTATCTACCTTGCGAATGCGGTGGTTGTCTTCATCAGCAATAAACAAGTTGCCAGCACTATCTACTGCAACATCATAGGGTTCGTTCAATCGAGCGGCCGTCGCAGCACCACCATCGCCAGAAAAGTCACCCACATCCCAAATTCCAGCAACCGTAGCAATCGTAGCAATCGAAGATGGTAGGAACAGTGGGGGTAATACGACTCGTACAACTATGAACAACGCTACTAGCAGAAGGACTACCCAAATTGCTTTTTTCATTTCATGTAGTCTAGCAAAAGGACATTCACCAACGTCTTACCTGAGCGTTATCAGCTTTGAATCATGACCGAATAAAGCTAATAGGCTGCTCAAATAACGACCTCACCACATCGTTCGCAGCATTCACTTTGGCAAGCTCGCGGGCGCGTTGCTGCATCGCCTCACGTTTACCCGACTCAAAAAACGCTTTGAGCTTGACGTTGAGCACGCTCACTGGGTCAATGACTAGCCCCACACCGTTTTCAAGCAAGTACATGGCGTTGGCTTCTTCTTGAATGGGGTAAGGACTCACAATGCCAAACGGCAACCCGGCAGCGAGCGCCTCACTGGTGGTAAGTCCGCCAGGTTTACCCACAAGAATGTCAGCGGCTGCCATGTAGGTTTGCATCTCGGTGGTAAAGCCAATCACGTGGGTGCTAACCAAGCCGCTGTAACCGGGTTTGTCGTACTCTGCCACGCAAGCTTTGGCAACATCAATTAACTCTGCTGAACGCCCGCAGGCAATCACCGCTTGTAAGGGGTAACGCAACTGCCCAAGGTAGTAGAGCAAGTCGCGTAACACGGCATCATCTAAACCAGAGGCCATCAGGAGTAACACGTCTTTACCGGGGTTGAGGTTGAGGCTTTTGCGGGCCTCAGCTTGACTCGGCAAACACTGATAGTTACGCCCAATGGGAATACCAGTGATGGCGATGCGCTGCCTA
>JBCCOX010000566.1:0-3677 GCA_039025155.1 Deinococcota bacterium
CAAGCACACTATGCGTCTGGCCTCATCACTGAAGACTTTTTTGGGGAACCCTTGATAAGCCACGCTGGCAGTGTCGGCGTTGCTACTGCTCACATGGCGTTTTTGCCGAAAAGCAAGTTAGGTGTTGCGCTGCTTACTAACGGTAGTGGCTATCCAACGGGGCAGTTTGCCAAGGTTGCGCTGGCAAGCTTACTCAACAAAGATTGGCAAAAGCTACCGTTTATGCGCGTGGAATCACGTCTTACGTCGTTAACAGGTCACTATGAAACCTACAAAGGCACTATGACGGCCCAAGTTCAACCACACGCTGATTTTCTAAAGCTTATTTTACCCGGTGGGGAACAACCTCAAGAGGTTATCCTAGTTCCTGAACGTTTAGGACAAGAAACAGCTAACTTTTTTACCTTGGCTGGAGGGCAGCGGGTGCCAGTAAGTTTTCACAAGCGTAATGGCACTATGGAACTGATTTTTGAGCGCTACAAGTTTAAGCGCGTTCACGTCTAAACAATCACGCCTAAACAACCTTGTTAGGGTAACTTGAACATAGTGATACTGATATAGTAGTACAAATGCATCAAGTGTCAAGGACAGGTTTGTGCGTATAGCAGGGGTTGCCATCTTACTCGTCATCATAGGGTTGCCTGTGGGCGGCCTGCTTGGCGTAAGTGGCTCGAGCACAGGTGTAGTCCTTACAGTCGTCATCATTGTTGTAACAGCGTGTGTGATTATTTGGGGATATTGGCAGCAAAACGAAACCACAGCATCTCAATCAAAACACGCTATGGTGCATATGCGTACTGTTTTAGCTCTGGTAATGCTGGTGAGTTTGTCTTTGAGTCTCACTCTAGGTAGCGCATTGGGCTGGTATTTGCAGGTACGGCAGGATATGAACTTATGGATAGCGCAAGCAAAACTATCACCGGATAACCTTGACTTGCTTATCAATGTCTGGGCAGGTGACGGCCTCAGTGAAGCGGATGTTCGGCGGCGCTTGTTTGACAGGGCGTATCCGCTAGCTCGAGGTTTGCCAGAGGGGAGCTCGGGCATCCCTTCAACACAGTTCTCGACACAGCCAACTGCAACACAGCCAACGGTTACGGATAGCTCGAGAAGTCAGACAACGCAGCCAAACCAATTTCCCTCAGTTCCTTCACCTGCTTTTCCGGGACGCTATGCCATTAACGCGCCTACACCTTCAGCCAATGTGTGTACCATCTTGGAGCCCCTTACAGGTGATAGTCTTCGCACAAGTATTGAAACTTTTGTCGCCACAAACGACCTTGACGTTGCCTACCGCGACGCTGCAGATGCATTTAACGATGCCTATTTACGTGAGGAGATTAGCCGCTTATGCGCAAGCTAGTTTTGAGTATTTGGATATTTGGGGTGCTTGCTGTGTATCTTGTACAGCCAGTTGCAACCGCCCAAAGTAATGTACCCGACCCACGGACATTTGTGTATAAGCTGGTTGCAACCTGTGCCGGAAGTGAGTTGAGCCTAACCGCGTTTTTATCGCAAGACGCACAAGGTTTTGTGACGGCCTTGCACGGTGTGGCGGGTTGTGAGCGTATTTTTGTGACGAACCCCCTACTAGCAGGTGCTAATCCAGCCAAGCGCTTTGATAATTTGCAGGTGACACAGGTGAGTTTTACAGATGATCTTGCAGTACTAAGTTCGCCTGAACTCGAAGGCTATTTGAATCAGAATCCAACTGCTGGACTGCGTACAGCAACGTCGATGACATCCCTCATTGGCAGTATTCGGGTGATTGGTTTTCCGTTTAACGTTACCGAACACCTAGAAACGCAAGATATTAGCTTGCGACCTGGCGGTATTGTGCCACTGGCCAGCCGTGTCCCACCTGATCAACAGATTGACTTTGCGAGTTGCGGGAGTCCGTCTTTGGGAAGTAACGTGCTCGACCTCGAGGGAACCATTCGCCCCGGTGAGTCAGGCGCGCCCGTACTCAACAGTGCTGATGAGGTTATTGGCGTGGGCTTAGGCGGTCTGGGAGAGGGTGTTAGTGACATCGTCTGGGCCGCGTTTTTGAGTGAAGTAACGTTTGAAGATGTGACGTTTTTGCAGGATGCGCTCGAGCAACGTGGGGCGCGCATTTGTGCAACAAACCGCTTTGCTAGGGGTGATTCAAGCACACCCTACTTACAAGGTGATACCGACTCGAGCATCATCGCCATTTACGACTCCCCAAGCCAACTTGCTGCTGGCGGCGGCAGTCTTGATGACGTGTTGGGCTGTGTCATGAGCAGTTTCACAACACCTGCAGGCAGTAACAGCGAGTGCGAGGACATCTACAGTACAGCAGTAGGTTCTTTTGTTCCTAAAGCAACTGTTATATCTGGCACAAAAGTGCAAATTTTAGGTGAGGCTATTGACCTTGATCCTTTCAGCCAGATGGTGGACGACCCGCTTATGCGTACCTACATCAACATTTTGCTCAACGACTTTGTACCGGGTGGGTTTAGTTTTACGCCTGTGCGCATCCTAGACGGGCCTAGTGCCAACGTTGAAGGTTATGTATTGACACCTCTTATTCGTCAGTAGTGCTAGATTTATTGGCATTACGAGATGACTTCTGACCGTTATCTTCTGCTAAGCGTCGCAGTAAATCGGCATCTCGAGTGCCACGTACTTGCTCGAGGTGCTCTGGTGTCCAGGTATAAAAACCTTGCCCTGAACGTGGGCCAATCTCACCTTTGTCAACGTGCTCGCGGATGAGTGCGAGGACATCCTCATCTTTTGCTAGTTCTGGCATCAGTTGCTCAGCGATGCCTAAAAACGTGTTGAGACCGCCTAGATCAGCCGTTTCAAGTGGTCCTGTTGTTGCATAACGCCGCCCTAACGAACTTCGCATAACGGCATCAACATCTGCTGGACTGGCTGCGCCAGAGCGCACGATAGCAAGTGCCTCGCGTAGGACGGCGTACTGTAAACGGTTACCAATAAAACCAGGGATTTCTTTGCGAATGAGCACCGCTTCTTGACCACATTGGCGCAACATGGCTAAAGTAGTGTCGATAACGTGTGGTGCTGTGTGTTCGCTAGGGACAACCTCAACAAGTGGAACGGCATAAGGCGGATTCCAAAAATGGGCTACTAGAAAGCGCTCAGGGTGCGTCATGGACGTACTAAGTGCGCTGGGCATAAGCCCGGAGGTGTTACTGGCGATAATGGCATCTGCACGTAGGTGTTGCTCGAGTTCTGCATAGACGCGCTGTTTAAGCTCGAGCCGCTCCGGCACAGCCTCCAGCACAAAATCACAGGGGGCTAATTGGCTTGTATGGGATGCCGTCGTAATTCTAGTTGGGATAGCAGCGGATGTATCCTTAGCGATAACATAGTGATGCACAAGCTCAGCCACCACACGGCGCACTTCGGTGTCAACCTCAGCAAGGCGGTCTGGACTGGTGTCTAGCAGTACAACATCGTAGCCAGCTTTGGCAAACACAACGGCAATGCCAGTCCCCATGAGGCCTGCGCCAATGATGCCAATGGGAGAGGATGAAGTCATTGTGTTAGCTACTGACTCGAGCTTCTGCCAGTGCATTCACTAGCACGCGCGCCCGCTCGGTGAGTGCAGTAAGCTCATCTGCCGTCACCTCAACGTTTTTAACCAGCGCACTACCTACACCAAAAGCCACCGCACCCGCCTGATGAAA
>JBCCOX010000567.1:0-3667 GCA_039025155.1 Deinococcota bacterium
CTCGGTGATTTTGACAACCTCGGCACTAGCGTTTTCGGTGGTGAAGTGGTTGGGCGTTATCTACCTCATCTATTTGGGTATGCGCACGCTTGTGAGTGATGGGCCAGTTATGAGCGATGAGAAGGTCGAACCAAGTTCAGCTGACTATCTCTCCCCTAGCCCCATATCACGTGGGGTGGCAGCGCGGCAAGCACTCCGCCAAGGCATCATCACCGAGGTTTTGAACCCTAAAACAGCTCTCTTTTTTCTGGCGTTTATTCCACAGTTTATCAACCCGGCTGGCTATGTGTTTTGGCAATTTGTGCTGCTTGGTACAATCACCACTATCTTCACAAGTGGCATGGATGTTGTGGTGATTACCTTGGCGACGCCGTTAAGTAAGCGTTTACAGCAGCGAGGTGGCTTGGCAAGGGCGGGCCGCATTGGTTCGGGCACAGCACTCATTGGCCTTGGCGTGTACGTAGCCGTTGACCGCTAGCTAAAGGAGACACTTGATGACAACTGTTAATCAGATGATCTACCTTGCAGGCTATCCGCAAGAAATTGGCGGCTGGTTGTGGGCATTGGAAGAAGCACGCAAACGCACTAAAGAGGTGGTTCATGGGCTCGAGCAAGCCGTTTTAGACTGGCAAGGTGAAGATGATAGCGAAAACGCCATCGGCTCGTTGTTGTATCACCTTGCCTTTATTGAAACGTCGTGGTTGTACATGGATATTTTTGAGGAACCTGACCCTACTGATGACTATCCTTGGCCTCACCGTAGCCAAGGGCGTTTAACTTCTGTGTTAGACGTCCCCTTAGAGGAGCATATCACTCGCTTGGATGAGACTCGAGCCACCTTTTTGGAACGTCTGAAAGTTATGACACTCGATGACTGGGGTCGCCTGCGCAGCCCGGCAGATACCGACTACCAAGTGAGTCCGGCATGGGTGCTGTTTCACCTTGTTGAGCACGAAGCTAGCCATACCGGGCAAATGAGCATCATGAAAAAGCGGGCGCAAAAAGCGCTTGCGGTTAGCTAAGTTAGTCCTCGAGCAAAAACGTAACATATACCGGGCGGTCAGCTTCTTCGTGACCGCCTGCGCGTGTGTAAAGACGCCGCGCCGCTTGGTTGTCTTCCTCGGTGAGAACCCAAGCCTCTTTACAGCCGAGGGTTTTGGCGTGCTCGAGCAACGCCGCCATAATTGCCTTGCCAATCCCTTGCCCTTGGTGTGACGGTGCAACCCCAACCTCGTTAATCCACAGTTCAGGTGCTTTATCAGGATGTAGGTAATGCACCCCCGTGGCCATCCCTACAACCCGCTCACCCTCACAAGCAACCACAATATGATGGCGGGGGTCTCCCAAAAACTCAGCGCACCAATGTGGTTCAACTGGATTATCAAACACGTCTAGGGCAACGTTGTCTAGTACAGCAACATCATCTTTGTTAAGTAGGCGGATGTCTACATCGTTAGTTGACACTTTGTTCATATCACCTTAAACTATCTTAAGAGGTACGCCCTTGACGCTGAGTCCACTTCAGTGATGCCTCTTTTAATGCCTCAACAATGCTAATAGATGATTCATCACATAAAGATACCAACCGCGTAAATTCTCTATCTGATAGCGTTTAGTCTTTGATGAGGTTTATGTTTTTTTAGAGAGGTTGGGCAGCTTGGCTGTTACCATCCACCCACATAGCCCCTGCTTTGGTCACTTCGTACTTCCACACAGGCAAGCGTTCTTTACAAAGGTCAATACAGGCACTACACGCTGCCAAAGCCTCACGCCGGTGCGCTGAGGCGATCACAATAGCAATAGACGTGTCACCGGGAACAAGTCTGCCCAACCTGTGCGCAATGATGATTTTGCCTAGCTCAACCTGCACCCGTAGGTCTTTAGCAACTTGCTGCATTTGCGTAAGGATCATGCTGTCATAGCCTTCATAGTCAATGTAGCTGACAACTTGACCCGCGTTAGGTGAGCGAACTGTGCCTATGAAACTGGCTTGCGCGCCCCACGCAGGGTCCCTAGCTTGCTGACTCAAGGTGCTTAGCTCGAGCACATCCTCGGTCACAATAAACACATCTTCAATTGTAGCCACCGTATTTTCTGAGGTTGACATGCCACCCGACACAGGCGGAAAAAACGCCACTTTGTCACTTGCTTGAATGATGGTATCGGGGCTAGCATAATGCTCGTTGATGGCGCACAACGCACCTTTGAGAGAGATACCGTAAGTCTGCTCAATGAGGCTTGCACACCTGCGCGCGGTTGTACCTACCGGGCACTCGAGGCTAATTTCTTGTTCGCCAATGACCTCACGGTAAGACGCAAATAGTAAAATCTGAACAATCACGGAATGACTATATCAGGCTTTGCTGAGGCTGTTGAGGGTTTAGGGTTAGCTGATGAGCTTTAGGGCTGGCTGGCGATGCTCGCAGGTAGCTCGAGCTGGCCGGCGTTCACATCTTCCCCACGCGCGCCCCATACAACTACCCGGCCGTCGCGGGTGAGCGCGACCGAATGAAAAAAGCCCGCAGCGACATCAATGACATCTGTAAGGCCATCCGGTACATCGCTTTGACCGTGATCAAACTGGCTGCCTTCAGCCCCCCACGCCACCACCGTGCCGTCGCGGGTGAGGGCAAGTGAGTGTAAAAAGCCTGCGGCAATGTCGACAACATCGGTTAAATCTGGGGGAATGTCAAGCTGTCCTACGTTGAGTTCGTCTTGTTGCGCGCCCCACGCCACAATGGTTCCCGCACGGGTGAGCGCCAAACTGTGCGCGCCACCAGCGGCAATATCAATAATGTCGCTAAGGCCAGCAGGCACGTCACTTTGACCTACATCTGAATCATCGCGGTGTTGCCAAGCCACCACTTGACCATCTTGGCGTAACGCCAAACTGTGTACGTTGCCCGCAGAAATAGCCAAAACACCATCTACCGTGTCAACGTTTTCCGTACCCGACCCCCAAAACGCGAGCCGGCCACCTTCTAATAATGCGAGGCTATGACCGCCACCCGCCGCAATAGCAATTGCTGGAGGTAAGCTAGGCGGCACCTCAGTTTGTCCAAAGTTCACACCTTCACCAAACGCACCCCACGCAAAAATACTGCCGTCGCGCCGCAGCGCTAAGCTGTGGGTATGCCCGGCTGCCACATCAACAATGCCAGATAAGCCTTCAGGGACGAGGGTTTGCCCTTGATTAAAGCCGCCCTGTGCGCCCCAGGCCACCACGGCGTTCATGTTGGTGAGGGCTAAACTGTGCATGCCCCCGGCGGCAATGGCAATAACTTGTTGTTCACCCGTTTGAGCTTGACCGCGTTGCAGCCAGTTTAGTAACAGGAGCAGCCCAAGGGCTAACACGGCCAGCCGTCTTAATCCGTAGCGGCGAGGTTGATAAAAAGACGGATAGCTAAGCTCGAGGTTAACTTGCTGTTGCCCCTCAAACACCAACACACCCTGAAGGCTTTTAGTCATGATGCTATCAGTGTACCGCAGACAAGCCAAAGTCGTGCAGGTCATGCAGGTCATGCAGCAGGACAACCGCAAAGTCAGGCTAAGCCCAAGAGGGAGAGGAGATAATCCCTATCCCAACCGGCACGCTTGCGCTTGGACTTGGTGCTGGCTTTGCTGTTATCTTGCTTGAGAATGTTAAGGGCAGTGTGTCTGAGACTGA
>JBCCOX010000568.1:0-3666 GCA_039025155.1 Deinococcota bacterium
CCGATGCGCGTTTCGCTGTCAGATGTATCTTGTTGATTAAACCTATTAGCTTGATTAAAACTATCAGCCACCATAGCCTCCAAGGGGATATGCAGCAGTTGAGATATCTTAAAACATTGAGGATAAACTTAATGCCGATTACTTCAAGTTTACATCACATCAACATTACAAACTTGCTGACGAAGGCTACTCCTGAGACATCCAGATGAGACATACATCTGCACGGATTAACTGCTGTCACGTCCTGATAAATAACGGGTGATGCGGCGGCGCACAATCGCGTGATTGCCCATGCGGCGGTGAAGTTCTGCCTCGAGCGCCCGAATGGGTAAAAGCTGCTGCGGCGCTCTGGGGTCTTGGTGTTGGCGGCTGGCCAGTTTAGGTAGCGTGAGCGTAAGCCAGTTAGCTAAATTAATGACATCTTCTAAACGGCTTTCTGGGTCACTGCCAGCGTAGGCCTGTAAGCGCACAATACCCGCTAGACTATAAAGCCACGGGCGCGGGTCACGAAGGCGCATAAACCACTCAAAGTACTGCTGCTCAGCAGTTCTTGGGTTCACGACGTAAAGTGGCGAGCGCTCACCTTGCTCGAGCCGCTGCACCACAGCAAGCTGCTCCACACTAATTTTGACCTTTTGAATGGTCTTAACATAACCAAGAATATTCTCTGCGCGCACATTAAATGAGCGCGGCCCGTCGCCAATCACCAGCGCGTTGGGGTGTTGTTCTGCTAGTCTAGCTGCTAGGTTGCGCTCTGCCTCGAGCATGGCGTCTTGCAATTTAGCCACAACTGCGTCAGCATCACTTTTGTTGGTAGGAACAATTCTGTAGCTTAAATTGCCTAGTTGCACAGGTGACTGGGCTGTCAGGGGAAGTACCTGTTCGTCGGCTACGTGGTTGTAGCCGCTACTTAACACACAAATGCGCTCAATCTCCATGTCGTCAAGGAACTCAGCCCGGCGGCTAAAGCTAGCACAACACGACACCGCGCCCACGCCGTAAGTTCCTAGTGCGCCAAACGCTAGCTGTTGGCGGTCTTGTTCCAGAAGTACCCGCGCTTCGATGCGGCGACTACCATCTAAAAAAAATAAATCTTGCCAAGCGGCCTGAACTGCAGTTTGCGGGCGCTGCGCCTGCCAACTGTTACCGTCCATTTCAATATCGGTGTTGAGGCTGGCATTATCTGCTGCTTCTGGCAGCACGCTTGTCTCAGCAGAAAGGGCGGTATTGTACTCGGCAGCCCACGGGTCAAGGCGTAAGTTCATGACAGGTTAAGCATAGCAAATGATGGGGTTATTTCCTCACGAGCGTCAGACAGCAGCCCATCATTCTTAGTCTCCTCAAACTGATCATTAGATTGATAGTAATTTTTATGTGATGGAAGCTTTACTATCAACATCAGCTAAAATCTGTAAAGACATAGTCTCAGCCGTGATGGTGTTACAGCAATATTGTTGGAGCGATGGTGTTACAGCAATGTTGTTGGCGTACATTATGGCTGTGATGGTGTTGCAGGCCTACTTAACTCGTTTAGAGAGCTTATCTTATCGCAACAGTTCGGACACTTTTTTACAAACCTAGTCACAGATACAAATAAGATGTTGGAGACGAAGCGTTAAATCGCGTCTGTGACGTACCTCGATCTTTGAAGTTTAATACCTGTCCGAAATATTGTTACTAAAAATATTGTTACTAAAGATGTAAACCCTGAACTCAGTGGTTGTTGATGGCTCATCTAGCTTAAATACTGGGGTAGATACTGCCTCGAGCAAGCCCCTTCATACAAGCTATAGCTTCAAGTGCTTTTGGGGGAATGACGCAACCCCACCAGCACTGTTACAATGCATCATTATAGACGTGAGGATTCTCTGAGAAAGCTGGTAGCCTAGTATTATTCACAATCTAATGTATATTCACGGACTTATCTTCCTAGGCTGCTAACTCGCTAAAAGACCTTTGTGGCTACATCTTTAAGCTTACACATGTCTGTGTCCTCGAGAGGAGTTTGGCATGTCCGATGCCGACAATGGAAAAACATCTCAGTGGCGTGACGGCGACCTAGCCTTTCGCTCCACCTTGAGCGCACTCACCCAAGCGCTTAAACGCTACTTGGTGGTGCAACCCAAACCCGACGCACTTGGCACAGCCCAAGCTGCTTTACTACCGTCTTTGTACGCGCTCGGGCAAGATATTTGGAATTTGCAAGTCTTGCGGGCAGATGGTCTACCTACCGAAGAACGCATTCGCTACCACCTGCGCCTAGGCGAAGGTCAAGTCACGCTAGATGTCTGGGCAGTAGGTACAGCCCTCGACCGCTTTCCAGCCCGCGATACTTTGCCCGAAGCTACACACTGGGGCATTCGCACAAATGGCTCAGACTGGCAACTTATTGACTTTACAAACGGCGCGGCCATCAACGACTTTAGTTTGTTCGATGAAGCGTTTCCGCTTATTTTAGACAAGCTTTTTAGACACAACGACAACGACCTAAGCACCCGCTTAAACGAAGCTGTGCGCTTTGCGTACAAAACAGAAATTGCCAGTAAGCTCGAGCAACTCATCACCCTCCAAGGCGCAGATACCGTCCGCGAGCGCAGCAGCGGCACGCCTACAGGTGTCTTAAACCTGCTTAAAGAAGAGGGTTTAATTGATACCGTTAGCGACATTGACCTAGCGCCAGCCGACTTACAAGACCTGCTTGACTACAACCTCAAAGCCACCCAGATGGGTGTCGTGCGCGATGCTGGCATGATGCAAGACATTGCCCTAGCTGAGATTCAGCGCCACTGCCAAGTGGTCAAAAACCTCAAAGGCAACCTCAAAGCCACCTTTGATAACACACAGCTAGACGTAAGCTCGAGGTCAGGCTTGTATTACGTGCTGGCCGCACTTGCTGTGCAACATGGCCGACCAGATGCCATTCCCGCAGCCGACTTAACCCGCCCGCCAGACGTAGCCCCAACTGGTGGCCGCAGCCGCCCACTGGGAAAACCGGGCTGGTATTTGTCGCTCGAGAACAGCGCCAACTTTACAGGCGGCGTGCAACAGCTTATCAACGCCCTCAACTTGGGTCACCGCCTCAAAGCCACCAACCGCGGCGCACCTTACCCACCCGAGAGCTAGCAAGCCTTAGATACTTGCGCGCCTGCGTAATTGTTTGGGGTGTAACTTCACGTCATCTGGACAGTACTTCTTCTGGACAGTGTCAGTGAATGTGATTGTCATTAGTATGATTGTATGTCAGCTTAGTGTCAGCCTGCTGCTATGTGACCTTGCTATTCTGTCAGCATCTCGCCAAGTTAGTATCTAGCCAAGTTAGTATCTAACCAAGGCTACTTTTGCCTCATTTGTGTGCCCTGTCTGTGTACCGAGTCTGTATCTGTCAAACCTGTATCTTATTGAGGACTGTTCTGTTGAAAGTTGTGGAATGTATGCTTACTCATCTACTTAACTTGTCTCAACCCTTGCCTCAACTAAGGCCTGTTTGTGTGGCTGGTGTTGGGCCTGCTATGAGCAAGTTTGTCAGGTCCACAGATGCGTTTGCGCAAGCTTTGAGTCAGCTATGAATCAACCTAGCGATCCCACAACAAAACCCCAAGCAGCCAAAGCACCCACAGGGCGGCTCGAGAAACGCTTGCGCGCCTTACTCGCCACAGCCCGCCAGCA
>JBCCOX010000569.1:0-3651 GCA_039025155.1 Deinococcota bacterium
CATCTTGCAGCGTTGTCTATAGGCATGGCTTTTACCTTCTCGGTAGCCATTAACCAGTTCCGCTTTTTGCGCTTGGCTTAACTCGATAACCTTTATTCGTCCCATACAAAATAGTATAAGCCCTTTTTGCTTGGGTACTTAGAACGGGTTTAAACATGGGAATTACAAGTGTGTGGATTTGAGCGTAATAGTATGAAACAAACACTGTTAGCTTGGGGAATAATTGCCCTACTTACAGCTTGTGGCGCTGTTGAAACGTCTCTAGGAGATGGTGATGGTGGCGCTTCACCGCCGTCAGGTGATGCTGTTGCAGATAGCCCCATTGGGCCCATCAATCCCCCTGAGCCGCCTCCAAACCAACCCACACCCGAACCCGGCCAGCTCACCGCAGGCGAGTGGCGCGACTTGGACAATTGGGAGTTTTGGCTCAACCTGATGAACAACCAAGAATGGTCAGCAAGGCAAACATACTGGGGCTTTGAAACAACCCAAAAAGTCTCTGTTGTTGTCCAAAACAATAATCTTGGTGTTGCCGACGCACATCTCCAATTATTAGACCAGCAAGGCCTTGTGCTATGGGAAGCACGCAGTGACACTCAAGGTAGAGCTGTTTTATTTCCAGAGTTGTTTGATAGTGTCATTGGCCCTTACACCTTAGACATTAGCGTGGGTGATGAGACGGTGCGTATAGATGACGTTGCGCTCAACACAGATCAACCGCTCATTGTCAACGTGCAAACCCAGCTAAGCTCAAACGCACTTGACCTCATGTTTGTGATTGACACAACCGGGTCAATGAGTGATGAGCTCGAGTACCTCAAAGTTGAATTGCAAGATGTGATAGCCAAGGTACAACAAAACCAAGCCAACTTAGATATTCGCTTGAGTGCCAACTACTACCGTGACGATGGCGACGCCTACGTGGTGAGGTCGTTCCCGTTTAGCAGCAATATTCCTGAGGTGATTGCCCAAGTAGGGCAGCAGCGAGCTAGTGGTGGCGGCGATTACCCCGAGGCCGTTGACCAAGCCCTGCAAGATGCTATTGAAGGGCACGATTGGCGTGAAGACGCCAAAGCAAGGTTACTCTTTTTGGTACTAGACGCGCCGCCCCATTACCGACAGGACGCAGTTGGGCGCGTGCAAGCTATGACGCGCCAAGCTGCTGCTAAGGGCATACGGATTATTCCGCTGTCCTCGAGCGGCGTTGACAAAGACACCGAGTTTTTACTGCGCTTTTTAAGCATTGCCACAGATGGAAGCTACACCTTTTTAACCAACGACAGTGGGATAGGTGATGACAAAATTGAACCCACCATCGGTGAATATCAAGTTGAGTTTTTAAATGAACTACTGGTAAAAATCATCACGCGCTATGTTAAGTGAGCAGGGTTGAGTAAGTGAGCAAATGTACACCCTACAACATCAGCCGATAAACCAGCTCGCCCACGTTATCATCAGCAATGTTTTCGATGATGCCATTTGACCCGAAGCCCATGTGAACATGCCACGCTTGGGCTTCGGGTTCGTCTGTTTGGGATGAGCTGAGCAGCGCTACAAACCCGCGCTCGCGTAAGTGTTGCTTGAGATAAGTGAGAAGTTGGCTCGAGTACCCATGCCCACGGTATTCAGGTTGAATGAACACAAGCCCTAAAAACGGCACGGTTGTCCACAAAAGGGCATAGCGCATCACGCCAACAACGTCCCCACCAACGTCTAAGACGATGACCTCAGTGTTGGTAACTTTTTGCTGCCAGATGTCATCACTTGGCCATGGGTCGAGGATTTTGAGGGCTGGAATATCATCGTGTGTTGCCAAACGAACAGTTGATGGGCTCATAAATGACCTCAATTAGGTAGGGTGTAGAACCATCGTGATACTAAATCAGAAGGCACGCCGCATCAAGCTAAAACTTTGCGCGGACGGTCCGCCCGCGGGCTGGCTAGCTAGAAATACAGCTAGGTCAACAACATCCTCAGGTTGTTTGAACCACTCGTGGTAAACATCAACAACTTGTTTGCGGAATGCTTCTGTGCTCATGCCAGTATCCACTGGACCGGGAATTAACTCGTTCACGCAAACGGAGGTGCTTGCTAGTTCTTGCGCGACCACGCGGGTGAGCATCCACAGGGCAGCTTTGGAGCACGCATAAGCTGAATCTTGCCCGCGTCCGTGATGCCCCAAGCCTGAACCAATGGTGATGATTTTGCCAGCCTCGCGTTCTTTTAGGTGAGGGATAGCGTGTTTTATGCAGTAATACGCGCCCATCAAGTTGACGTTGATGGTTTGTTGCCACGCCGTGCTGTCAGTGTGCTCGAGACTCTGTTGTTCAAAGTTCACCCCTGCGTTCACCACCAAAATATCCAACCCACCAAAGTGTTCGGTTGTTGTTTGCATCAACGCACTTACTGAGGTCTCCTCACCAACATCTGTCACGACAGCAAGAGCATTACCACTTATTTGTTGAATGCTACTCACGACCTCATCGAGTGCTTCAGCATTGCGCGCAGCACAGCATACAGATGCGCCTGCTGCGGCATATCCTAACGCAATAGCTTTGCCGATGCCCTTACTTGCACCTGTAACAAGTGCGACTTTTCCTGTTAACGGCGTTTCTGGCATGATGCAGTGTACGTCCTATACATCTAACTAATATCCTAAAACTGAGGCGAGTAGCGCCATGCGAATAAACATGCCGTTTTTCATTTGCCGGAAGTAGGCGGCTCTGGGGTCATCATCTACTGCTGGGCTAATTTCGCCGACTCTCGGCAGTGGGTGCATCACAATCATCTTGTCTTTAGCTTGTTTCATGAGTTCGGGCGTAATTTCGTAATAACTTTTTACGCTTTCGTACTCACTCATGTCGGTAAAACGCTCTTTTTGCACGCGGGTGACATATAGCACATCACAGTTTTCAATCACGTCAGCGACATCATTTGTTTCACGCGCGTCTAAACCGGCATCAATTACTGGGTTTAAGATGTTCATAGGTAAACGCAAGATGTCAGGTGAGACGTAGCGAAAACTCACATCAAATAACGTCAGCAGCTTGGTGAGCGAGTGAATCGTGCGCCCAAAGCGCAAATCGCCGACCATCGCAATTTTGAGGCCGTTAAGGGTTCCCAACTCATCTTGAATCGTAAACAAATCCAGCAGCGCTTGCGTGGGGTGTTCACCCGCGCCATCACCCGCGTTGATGATGGGAATGCTAGCGGCATCTGCAGCGCGCTGGGCGGAGCCAATGTCTGGATGACGTAGCACGATAACATCTGCGTACTGCTCGAGCGTGCGAATCGTATCTTCTAAACTTTCACCCTTGGTCACCGAGCTGAACTGCACCCCCTGCGTAATGGGAATAACCTGTCCGCCCAGACGGGTCATGGCAGCAATAAACGACGAACTAGTGCGGGTGCTGGGTTCGTAGAACAAACAAGCAACAATACGACCCTTGAGCAGGTCGTTGCCACCTTGGTCCTGAACCATTTGGCGCATGTCTCGCGCGCGGGCGAAGACGGCCTCGAGCATGGTCACATCAAACTGTTTGACCGACAAAATATCGTGCAAGTTGAGGTTGTTCACGTTCGTCTTATCCTTTTTAGGCGAGGTAACTCGTGACCGTATTGTGATCTGTTTGGCTCATGAGGTTTTGGCGC
>JBCCOX010000570.1:0-3650 GCA_039025155.1 Deinococcota bacterium
GCGACATGGCCAAAGAAGCCCTAGCTTACTGGATTGATCTCTTACAATTTGCACCGCCCGAAGCCACCAGCAGTACCTGGGACGAAGTTGCCTCGAGCTTTGCTGCAGGCCGGGCGGCCCAAGGTTGGGTCTATGGCGAAAATGCTGCTTGGATCGCCACTGACCCTGACCGTTCTATTGTCATTGGCAACGTTGGCGTAAGCTTACCGCCTACAGCACCCGGTGTAATTGAAGATGCTGAAGCAGGTCTAGGTTACATTGGCTACTACGATGGCGGCGCGTTCGGTATTCCTTATTCTTCACAAAACCAAGAAGCTGCACTGCTGTTCTTGCAATACATTGCTCAAAACGAAGTTCAAGCAGATTGGGCTGTTGCCAGTGCGCGCATTACCCACACTGCAACTTATGATGACGCCAAAGTAATTGAGCAAGACGCCCGCGTTGACGGCTACTACAGCCTTATGCGTGAAGAAGGTCGTCTGTTCAAAGGCGCACCTGAATATCCTTTCCACAACCCCATTCGTGAAACCATTGACCCGTTTATTCACCGCGCCCTGACTGGCGAACTTAGTGCCAGTGAAGCACTCGACCAAGCTGCTGCCGCTGTTGACGCCTGACTTGTTGAACTAGGGTTTGCTGAGTAGTCACACCTTTTACCTTAAAAGGGCATCCGTTCATCTGGATGCCCTTTTAAGATGAGGTTTGTACCTGTAAACTTTAGAGGTTATCTAAAATATCCGTCTACTTTCATGCCCTTGACAACACTCTGACAACGCGCTGACAACACCCTAGAAAGCTATCAGACATAGTTCCATATACCTTAACTTGAGGCATTCTCAACTAGCCATCTTCAAAACAATCTTTAAACCTTTGAGTGTTAAATGAACCTGAGTCGGATGTTTCCAAATAATCATAAATGCGTCTCTGACACACATCACGATATAGTTATAAACACTATCAACCCTTAAACGAGCAGCATTGAGGCTATACAGGCTATTTTTGACGTATTTCAGAACATACTTCCTCTGGTAGTCACGCAAGACATGTCTCTGAGGTACATTAACTCCGAACTCAGGTTAAATGATGTTATTTCTCTAGCCTTCTCACATACACCCTTGACACACTATTGATTAACACACTGTTGAATGGACATTTTGTTATGAAATCAAATCGCTCAGCGTGGCTACTTTTATCACCAACCTTGCTTATTTTATTTTTAACGGGCTTTGTGCCCTTTATTTATGTGTTGTGGGTAGGCTTTTTTGATTGGAATACTTTTTCGGCATCAGGAGTTATGCAGTATACGGGCGTTAATAACTTTAGGCGTTTGGTTTTTGATGAGGCTTTTTTAAGCTCACTACGCCGCACACTTGTGTTTATGGTGACAACCGTAAGCATTGAAATGATATTGGGATTTGCGCTAGCAGGTTTACTTATTCGGGATTTTCCGGGTAAAGCTATATTCCGCACTATTCACGCGCTGCCACTGATGGTGGCACCCATTGTCGTTGGCGCAGTCTGGAAACTCATGACCTTTCCCGGCTTTGGACCCATCCCGCACTTTTTAAACGAATGGTTTGACATCAACTACAACCTTGGTACGAGTGTAAGTCAGTCGTTTTGGACCATTGTATTCATGGACGTGTGGCATTGGACGCCTTTTGTCACGTTAACCTTACTGGCAGGACTTAGTGCCATGCCCAAAGAACCCTTTGAAGGTGCGCGGGTTGATGGTGCCAACCGTATTCAGCAATTTCGTTACATCACCTTGCCACTACTTATGCCCATGATTCTCACCACACTGTTTTTGCGCATTATGGACGCCCTGCGGATTGTTGACGAAGTATGGATGCTTACTGGTGGCGGTCCAGGTGCAGCTACTCGTTACGTAGGGATTCACATTTGGCGGGTGGTTTTTCCACAAACAGATTATGGCTATGGCTCAGCTATGTCACTCTTGCTGTTATATTTTACGGTTGTGCTGTGTTGGTTACTGTTTATTTCTATTACGCAGACGGGTAGGCGTGCCCAGTGAGTACAAGCAGTATGACGACAAGACCTGCTCGAGCCACCTCAGCAGCAACCTTAAAACGCCGCGCCCAACTCCGCCGCGTTTCCCAAACGATTGGTACCTACGCTGTCTGGATCATCAGCAGTGTGCTCACCCTTTTCCCCATTTACTGGCTTATTACGGTGGCCTCACGCAGTCGGGTTGAACTTTTTCCACCACCTGACCTATCGCCAACATTTTTTCAAAACATTCATTGGAAAAACTTTACCGACCCTTTTGTGAACGGTCAACAAGGCGACTATCTTATTAACTCAATTGTCATTTCAACCAGTCACGCCGTGCTTGTTGTCATTTTGGCCGTGATGGCCACCTACGCGCTATCTCGCTATCAACTTGCTGGCGCAGACAACGTCTTTTTTTGGACAATTACCAACCGAATGGCCCCACCAGCCGCGTTTTTGCTCCCTCTCTTTTTAATGTTTACTCGCTTTGCCAAAATTGGTGACTGGACCCTGTTTGACACCCGTATCGGCCTCATTTTGCTGTACTGCGTGTTTAACTTGCCGTTTGCCATTTGGCTACTTAAAGGCATTATGGACGGCATCCCACGCGAGCTAGACGAAGCTGTCCTGGTAGACGGCGGCAACTTGTGGGTGGTGCTGAGCCGGATTATTGTGCCGCTAGCTGCACCCGGTATTGCCATCACAGCACTGCTAAGTTGGGTGTTTGCCTGGAACGAATACCTGTTTGCGGCTACCCTAACCAGTGTGGAAGCGCGCACCATCACCACGGGCCTTGCTGAGTTTGTGACGGTAACAGGCACAAGTTGGGGTGAAATGGCAGCCGTGGGGCTTGTGTCGCTACTGCCGGCACTTGTCTTTTTGACCTTGGTGCAGCGTTACATCGTCATGGGCCTAACCTTTGGTGCAGTGAAAGGATAGCAACTATGGAAGACTCTCCTTCTCCTATTCCAGCTCACCGAGGTCGTCCTCGAGGTTTTTTACCCATTGACACCAACTGGTTCGACCGTCTTTTTATTGGCATTATTGGACATGTGCTCATCAACTTATTGTGGATGCGCTTTTTAGAGCAAAGTATTCCTTTATTGGTTAGCACAATCTTGGGCGTCATTTGGATTATTGTCACGATGAAGTGGGGCTAAACAGAATGGGGTTAAACAGTGACAAATGAGGCTAAGCAATGGCATTGAGAGGTGATGCGAGTGTTTAATCTAAAAGGTAAAAAAGCATTGGTGACCGGTGCTAGCAAAGGCATCGGACGCGCTATTGCCTTAAGCTTAGCTGAACAAGGCGTTGACCTCATCATCACAGCTAGAAGTGAGGCGGAGCTAAGCTCATTAGCTGATGACATCACGTCAACAGGGGTAAGTTGCCACACCATCACCGCTGACCTTGCTAACCATGACGACGTGCTGAATCTCGCCCAGCAAGCACTTGGTATCTATCCAACAATTGACATTTTAGTCAACAATGCTGGGGTCAGTCACCCTGAATCCGCTATCAACACCCAAGAAACAAACTGGAATCACACCTTTGACATCAATGTAAAAGCCCTTCTTTTCTTATCTCAACAGCTTGTCAAACCCATGATAGACCAAAATTATGGTCGCATCGTCAAC
>JBCCOX010000571.1:0-3648 GCA_039025155.1 Deinococcota bacterium
ACTCGAGGCGTTTTTATTTTAGCTAGCCTTGTTCCACAAGAAACAATGACTGCTTATACTGCATCACCAAGCTGATTTTACCATAAAGACGATCTCAAGAAAGCACGTTTCAGATTGCCTTGAGACATTAAATATAGTGATGAGTTTGTTTTATCTTTAGCTTGGTCGTGCAATACCGATTTCGATTAAACACTTTATAAACCCCTACGGGCTTTACACCGTTCCCATCGAAATCGGTGGCTGTTTTTACACCTTCTAGGTGGGTTAATTCGTTAACGAATTAACCGGAAAGGGTATTAGGTGACAGCCAGTTTAGTATGCCTGAAAATATCAGCTTCTAGGTACAACAGCTAGCGCTAGCGCAAGCAATGCCCAAATGCTCCCTGCCCAGATGGTCAGGCGCTCGAGCCCACCGCTCATGCCACTGCTGGTCGCAAAATCTTGACTAGCACCGCCAAACCCCTCGCCAAGGCCGCCGCCTTGTTTGGGTTCCTGCAACAGCACAATAGCTACAAGCACAACCGACGCCACAATAAACAAAAGTAAAATAAACCAGAAAATAATAAACATGGATGCATTCTCCTTAACCCCACGTGGGCAACTGCCACAACGTGTTTCTAATGACCTCTAAAAATAAAAATGCGTTGCCCTTGGTAAGCGGGCAACGTTTACGCTGGCACATCATTACTGGCACATCATTGCTGGTAGTCACGCTAGGCAATCCCGTACAAACATCTGTGTACTTCATGTAAAGCGCTCATGATATACAGGATTCATGGTGCCGGAAGCGGGACTCGAACCCGCACAGCCGCAAAGCCGGTAGATTTTGAGTCTACTGCGTCTACCAATTCCGCCATCCCGGCAAGAGCAATGTGTATGGTATCAGTCTGTCACCTCAACGTCAAGATTTATATGAACATAGTTGTGTCTATTCGCAATTCCCAACCAAGTTGCCCGACACCAAGTATTGAATGACCTATCTTGGCGTTACGGCGCGCCTGAATGCTGTACATTTATATCTGTAGCAACACCAGCTACGGTCATCTGCATTGGCTCAAAGATGCGATTAGCTTGATCGTTATCACGTAAAATGTTGTTATTGAGCGTGGGCGTACTTGCATCGCTGACAATAATGCCTTGCGTGTTGCCTTCAATTGTGTTGCCTGTAGCAACACCGCTAGAAAGTTCGTAGTAAGCAAGCCCAGCGCCGCTGTTGTTACGTAATACGTTGTCCTCGAGCATAGGACTTGCTTCATTGCGCACCACAATGCCGTGGAAGCCATTGCTTTCGCTGATATTGCGTGTCGCCGTCCCCGTAGACTGCGCTAAATATGAAATGCCTGCGTGTCCGTTGCCCCTCAGGGTGTTGCGGGCTAGATCAGGTGCTGCGCGCCCTTCGACGTTAATACCGCTGTAGACGTTGTTGTCAATAATATTACCGGTATAAATACCGCGCGTTTCACCCGCAAGGTAAACGCCGGAAGCTTCATTGTCTCTAAAAAAATTATCACTTGCTGTTATGTTGCTGCTACCTTGCGCGCTGAGCCCGTAACGGCGATTCACGTCACTTACGTTGGTGAGTAGTTCTGCAGTCACGCTGTCTTCTAGACGAATACCTATGGCATTACCGCGAATAATGCTGTTTTCGAGCCGAAGGTGGCTCGAGCCTGCGGCATAAAGTGCGCTACCGCCATTGTCAAAAAACTCGCTGTCTAGAACTTCAGCTCGAGCGTTACCCATAAGCTGCAAGCCGTGGCCGCTGCTCGCTGCTATACGGCTTTCGTGCATAATCACCGTGCCAGCACTTGCCCGCAGCGTACTGCTGCTTGGGTGGCCTTCGTAGCGCAGCGTCACCCCAACAAGCTCGAGAGTTGCCTCACTTACCAACTCAATAAGTGCCTGCCCCTGACGTGCAACCAGTACCGTGCGATCTGCGCCCACACCACTAATACGCAAGTTTTGGGTCACTTGTAATACCTGACTCAGTTCATAAGTGCCTGCGCGCAGTTGCACCGTTCCCCCCTGCTGAGCACCGCGGACGAGGGCGTCAACCTCTCCTCCGGTCACATCACCGTCTATATTGATGCCTTGGGCAACACGCTGCAAGGTAGCACTGCGTACTAGTACCGTCGCCAAACGCTTCGCTGAGTTAGGCAGGTTAGCCCTTGGGTTAGCTGAGCCTGCAAAGTGCAAACCAATAGCACTGTTATCATTATCAGAAAAAAGGAGTGCCCCTGAGCTGCCGCCACTTGTGTCACAACGATGCCGCAAGATACTTGCATCGCCACTGTTTAAATCTACGAGTCGGCAAGATTTACGGGTTAATGTCTGCGGCCCGCCCGCTGGGTGGTGAATCAAAAACAATTCTTCATTAGGCAGCGGATCACGCACCTGTAAGTCAATTGTGCCGTATGTTGTAACGGGGTCACCGTCAACTTGCAATATGACATAATCTAGCGCTTCGTTGAGATCAATAGGATTGGGTAATACACCAAAAACCTCACCTGCTTCTTCGCTAGATAAATACCCCATCCGCAGCACCATGTCAATAACATTAAAGTTGCTGCGCAACTCACTTCCATGTGTGCAGTGATGATTTGTAAGAATGTAATTACTTGCAATCAGTGAAGCTGTACAGGTAGACACAAAACGTTTGCCGCTACGGTCTTCTACAAGAATGTCTAACCTGCCAATAGCTCGACCACGCAAACGGTAACGACTTTGTTCAGTAAATTCTTGCAAGGGTTCGTAATTATCACCAAAGTTGCTTTGGAGCACTTGCTGATTTTGCGGCATAAGCAGGGTTGCTTGCCCAAATTGTTCGCCCGGAAAAAACATGGGGCTTTGCGTGTGAGCGCTGCTCCACAGCAGCAAGCCTACAAGCACACAGCTTTTTGTCGCCACACTTTTTATAACCCTATGTTGCGTCCACAAACACTTCCAAAAACAACGCTGCCAGAAAAAAGTATGTACCCATAGATAAAGACATTGCCACGCACGTTGGTGTATCTGCGATGGTTGTAATTGCTTTATGTACATACACTCTCCACAAAAACACCTTGCTACGATTTTACTCACGTGTTACTTGTCAACGAACCTCTAGCTAGGTTTATACCGCTTTTGGGTCGTAATAACCAGCTTCATCTTTACGATGACCCTACGATGACCTCATGCTAAGTCGTGGGCTGATTGTCCTTCTTATTAGTTATTAGTCAATCTAGTTAACCTAAAGGAATACTACAATGCTCAGCTAGAGCCCAGTCACTGCTAAGAAGATATTCGCAAAAGATTGCAGTTATTATACACTTTCCAGTTAATTTAACATTTAATTCACTTAGCCAAAACGAGCTAAACATCCTGCAAGCTCGAGGCAAACTGTAGACAGTAAACAGTTTAGTCAAGACATATAAGGCCACTTTGGCACGCTGAACGTCTAACGTCTCACCACAGCTTAACATTTTCCTTACAATTACCTTCTTACCCAAACCTCAACTGTACATTTTCTTGTACTAAACTTTCATCAACTTTCAACCTCAACGAAAACGTTTTATATAGCTTCCGTTACGCAGTCCTCACCATGCGTTTAGAACACCATGATGTTGCGCTATCGCTTGGGCAACTGCCTCATAGTCAGTTCTAAACCACAAT
>JBCCOX010000572.1:0-3646 GCA_039025155.1 Deinococcota bacterium
GCGTCGTCACCTGCAAACTCAATTTCTAAAGTGATGTGGCTGAGGTGAACATCGTGCATATTGTCACAAATGCTGTGTTTGAGTTGGCTAACTTCTGGACGAGATAACTGCGGGTCAACTACAACATGGCTCGAGAGCACATGATGATCACCATCCAGTGACCACAGGTGAGTATGGTGGGTATCTATAACACCTTGAACACTTTTAACTTTCGCTGTAATTGCAGGGAGCGTTACACCTTCAGGTAATGCCTGTAAGAACAAGCTCAAGGTTGCTTTGAGGTTTTTAACGACGTTGTAGAGAATGTACAGCGTAATAGCTAATGACAAAATGGGGTCAAGGACGTACCAAGGTGCAAATAGCAAAATAATGCCCACAACTAGCACTGCTGCCCAACCAAGAACATCTTCGAGCAAGTGCAAACTGACCATACGCGCGTTGAGGCCTTCCTCACCACGCAAGCGCCACGCAGCTAAGCTGTTAATGGCAATTCCCAATAGGGCCAAACCAATAATGCCCGGTACATGGGTAGCTTCTGGTGACATAAGCCGTGTTACCACTTGGCTGATGATAAATACTGAACCTGTGAGTAGTACAAGCGCGTTCACTAACGCAGCTAGCAATGAAATACGCCCGTAACCATAGGAAAAACGGGCATCAGCTTCACGTTTAGACACGTGCTCGGCATACCACGCCCCACCTAGCGCAATAGCGTCACCAAAGTCGTGCAAGGCATCTGACAAAATTGCCACGCTATTTGTAAGTAGTCCTCCTACAATCTCAATAAGTGCAAACCCTAAGTTGAGCAAAAATGCTGTGCGAATATTGCCACTGGCATGATGATGGTGATGATGATGTCCCATAAGAGCCTCCTGTTAGCTTGAGGCTACACCTTCAAGTCGGGTTGAAGGTCAAGGGGCATCATTAATGTTCGAAGGTATTTACAGGCGTAAGCATATCTGAATTTGTTACGTCCAAACTCAGTAAGCAGCGAGCTAATACAACAGCATCTTTACCCTCGAGCCTCAACTTATAGCCTTCATCACAAAGGCTTAGCCGAACCTGTAACGCTGGATGTGCATTGCAGCTTGCCTCGAGCGTCACCAAACGCACTAGCTTGCTGTAGAGCGGATCATTTACTTCCGCACTATCACTTACAATCACCACATGATACGAATCATCTTGTCGCCACATATGAACGTGCTGCCCACGCAGAGCAGCCATCAATTCTTTGGCTTGCTGACCACTGAGTGTACAACCTGCTTGGGCCATTAACCGCATGAGGAGCGATTCTGATAGTGACTCGGGATGTATATGTGGATGTTGGCATACACTTGCAACAAGTTGGTCAAGATGTTGCCCACCCGCCGTTTCAGAACAGTGATGCTCGCGCCGTAAATCTTCTAAAAAGTAACCTAGTTCGCGCTTTTTAAGCAAGATGTCGATGAACTGTTGCTCGAGTGCTACATAACGCGCTTCGGCTAGCTCTAAAATGGTGGTATCAGTTAACTGCCCAGCCTGCCACGGACCAAGGAGCTGCTTAATTTCAGCTAAGGTAAACCCTAACTGCTGCGCCCGGCTAATCAAATTTAAGACCATCAGGTTAGTCTGCGGGTACAGTCTATATCCTGACTCACTACGCTCTGGTGTGAGTAAGCCTTGTGTTTCGTAATATCGCAAGGTGGACGTTGCCAACCCAGCCTGCCGAGCTAGTTGACCAATGGTTAAATAGGTATTACCTGAGGTCATCACCTTTATTGTGGCACACCTAGTTAATAGATTGTGCTATGCAATAGCATTAACCAGCTCAGCTAGATTAGGGATGTACGTTTTATCCTAAGCACGATGAAGATGTTTCGAGTCGGCCTTGGTTTGTGTCTTGTTGTACTGATATTTATTATCAGTTGGCATCTGCTCTCAGGTGAAGCAGTGCCGCCACTACCAACGTTGCCCACACGGTTAGATGTTGAGCTTCGGGACGAACCCACAGTGTATTCGTTTACGGTGGGCGGACGGCAAGTGATGGTAAAGCTCGAGCGCGGCCCAAATGCAGACGACAACGGACCAGTTGACATCACAGTTGTTGTTGAGGGTCAGCAGCAAGCAACCCTGCGCAGCTACTACAACTACGACCTTTGGTCGGACATCGCACCCGCGTCGTATCACTGGGCATGGTGGGATGACGACCTGCAACGCGACCTCGTCATCACCCAAAACGCACGTTGGGGTAAGGGTCAGATTGTTGTGTTAAGTCAGGATGGACAGGTTATGTTTTGACCCATCTGCTGGTCTAGTGGATGATGCTGACGCCAACACCAGTGACGATGATTAGTGAGGGACGAGCTCGAGCCCTTTGACTTCTTCAGCAATGCGCGCTAGGGCTGCCCCAAGCTTCTCCGTTTCCAGCCCGTACCCAATACGCACAAAATGCTCTAACCCAAAGTGCGCGCCCGGCACAACCAAGACACTTTGCTGCTTGTGTAAACGGTCGGCTAATATTTCAGATGCAATATCCGCGTGGTACTTGACAAACGCCATTGCAGCAGCATCCGGCACGGTGAGTGAAAACAAGCCCGCTTGCTCGTTCACCCAGTCAGCCAACATCGCCAAATTTTGCTTGACCAGGTTGATGTTCCGTCCCCAAATTTTACTGCGCAACGCTGGCGTAAGCGCGCGCGTTGCCAGGTCGTAACTGAGCGTAGCAGCGGTGATACTGGTGTAATCTTTGACGCCCCAAGCGCGTTCGATGATGTGCTCAGGTGCCACCATCCAACCGATTCTAAGCCCCGGCAAACCAAACGCTTTGGACAAGCCAGACGTCACAATCACCTTGTCGTAGTTACACCAAAAGCTAGGCGTAAGTTGCCCGTTGTGCTCACTGCCTCTGTAAATTTCATCCACAACAAGCCACGCACCTACCTGAGACGCTAAGTTGATGATGTGCGCTCTGGCTTCATCACTGAGTAACACGCCCGTAGGATTGTTAGGATTGCACAAGGCAATGACTTTTGTTTTGTCCGTAACCGTTGCAGCTAGCGCGTCCAGATCGGGCTGCCAGCCATGCTCTTCTTGTAAATAAAACGGCTTGAGGGTCACGCCAAACATCTCCGCCATGCCTTTAAATTGTTGGTAGTTGGGCAGCATATACACCAGCTCGTCACCAGCGCTGAGTAGCGTCATAAAGGTCACAAAGTTAGCTTCAATCGTGCCACTTGTGACCAAAACATTATCTGCCGTGGAGCCCTTGTACAACAAACTGATGTTTTCACGAAGTTGCTCTGGCCCGTTGGTTTGTTCGTAAATGAGCCGAGTATCTAAAAAGGCATCAATCTCATCCTCAACAAGTAAGTCACGCACGGTGAGCGGATGTACGCCACTTTCGGACAAGTTGAAATCTACGTGATGTTCGTAGAGAGATTGGAAACGCTCGAGCGAAAACTCTGGAATGTTCATATTGCTATCAAGTCTACCTCAGCCAAGTTAACATCAAGACGTTACAAACTGATGCTGCTTGTTAAAAAACCCGCGATAACTCAAATAAGCCGCGCTCAGCGCCGTGAACATGGTAGCACCAATCAACATGTACATGACAATGATCTGCAAGCGCACAGCCGTGAGCGGCGACGCACCCGCCAAAATCATGCCC
>JBCCOX010000573.1:0-3636 GCA_039025155.1 Deinococcota bacterium
AGGAGGTGGTTGCAAGTTGGCGGCTCGAGCACGTAAAATCGCCACGGCACAATCGACCTTAGCTCACCTTGACGGTGCGTAGCTTCATCTGCCAGTTTGTGAAACGGAGCCCAACCTGCTACCTCAACCATGGTATGTAAAGCTTGGCGTTGCGTCTCACTTAGGGTAAGTGGTTGGCTATGGCGCGCAGCTGGGTCACGCAAGCATTTGAGCGTCTTACGCATTTTGATGACGTGGTCAACAGCCGTACTAACCTGGCTAACGGTCATATCTACAGGAGGGTCTGCGATGATGAGCCTCCTTTATCTGTCCATCATGGTGTACACGCCAGTACTGATATCATCCAACACTGATGACATCGGCGTTGATGGTATCGACGTTGATGGTATCGACGTTGATGATATCGATACTGACAACTCATAAATGATGACCGTTATTGACACACCAACGCAGTGCTTGGCGCTTCCGCCAGTAAGCCACTATCTACAGAATCTTCCAAAATAGCCTCAAACGCCATCACCCCACGGCCTTTCGACCACAAGTTGCGATTAAATACATAGACGCGGTCATTTTGCACGGCATCAAATGCTTGCCAGAGGGGGTTGGCTTGCCATTCATCTAGAATGCCCTGATCCGCTTCGCCACACATAATCACAATGCTACTTGGGTTGATGCTAGCGAGGCCTTCTAGGTCAACTAAATACTGTGTTTCACCATCTTGGGGCGTTAAGGCGTTATCCCGCCCTAGACTTTCTACAAAAGAGCCCATAAAACTCTGGTCAGAATGGGCCGTAAAGCCACCCGACCACAGTACACCGATGACAAAGTCACCTGCTTCCGGATTTGTTGCCGTCCTTGTGCTGTCGAAACTAGCTTGATAATCTTCTAAAATATCGTTTGCTTCTGCTTCTTTACCAAGGAGCCCAGCAATGGCATTAAACGCCTCGAGCTGATCTTCGTAGCTACCCCGTAAACTGTTAAAAATGACCGTCGGCGCAATGGCAGAAAGCTGGTCGTAAATAGCTTCATGACGGCGCAAGTCGCCGATAATAAAGTCCGGATTGAGGGCGGTAATAGCCTCTAAGCTAGGTTCTCGACGCGTGCCTACAACCTCTGCGCCAACGTCTGCAGTAAAGGGATTGAGGTACGTCGGCATATCATCTAGCGCGTAACCCACCGGTGCAACACCTAGACTCCCTAGGTGGTCAGCGAACGAGTACTCGAGCACCACAATGCGCTCCGGTACACTGTCTACACAGGTTTCTCCCAATTCGTGGGTCACACAAGTTTGGGCGTAGCTGAAGCTTAGCAACATCATGAAGATGAGGGCAGTTAATTTGATGCGTAAGATCATGGTTGATCCTTTCCAAGTGACATGGATATGCCCGAGGTATTCGTGGCACATCACCAATTCTAAATTAAATGCTGAGTAAAAAGCTCAGGATTAACTCTAAAATACCTGAGTCCAATCCTGAGTGTCAAGCTTGGCTTTAATGAATTTTACTGTCTGAGACACTCTTTTCGGAATCATTCCGATTTAGATATTGGCGTTTTGGGGTAACGATAACGATGTGGGTGCTCGAGTCGTGTCAAACAACTACACTCAGCACGCAGATTTAGAGCACAGAAAAACGCATGTGCGATTACTTCAACACATGTGCGTATCACATTTGATGTTTGCGTTAAATTTTTAGTCTAGCAATCTCACAACATGCTGTCACACAAGAATACTTTGTTATCGCTAATAGCGCTACCATCGATAGAAACATCATCTCTCGGGAATATACAGGTTGATACATAAATGCCAAGTGGATTAGCTGTTATGAACCCGGCTCATAAAATGCTAGACGGCGGCTGCCAAACAAAAGTGGCAGTAACGTCACCAATGCTGTCAACATAGTGATGGCAAACAATAACCACAAGCCTTCAGGTTCACGCCAATAAAACAGGTTGGGGCGACTTAGTGTAATCCAAGCTGGATATACTAACAAAAGTGTCATTACCGTCGCATAACCAAGCGCAAGTGTTACATAGAGAAGTCCACCTGGCGAAAACGAAATTTCTCCTGGGTTGGTCGCATCAAAATTAGGGAAAGCTGCACCCAAACCAACCCCTAAGCCCGTCACAACAATAGCACTACTAAAGCCAGCAAGTGGCGATGCAAAGGCTAATGTTGGCGAGACATCAATAAGCTGTGCAGCTAAGTAACCAACACCAGTACCAAGTAAAAGCATCGTAGGTAGTGCGTACCAAAACTTAGTCATAACGATACTCATGCTGCCTAGTGGACCTGTACGCAATAGCCAAAACCCTTCGCCTTCCATAGATATTGCTGGGTAAGTTGTGTAAAACCCAATACCAGCCAACAAAAATCCTAAAAAGATGATATTCATTGTCCCCACAACATCACGGAATTGTTGCAGGTCAACCTTGATGCTCCCTGCAGTCACCAAATAAACGCCAGCAAGTGCCAAAAGCACCAAAAGTTGCGACCATTGCGTAGGATCACGCAAAAGTAGCCTCGAGTCTTTAATCACCACACCAGACACTTTGCCAAAGCGGTAGATGGCCCGCTCCCAAGCTGGTGTTGGCTTTGGAGTAGGATCAAGTTTAGGTCGCCCCGATTCTAATGAGCGAATCCAACCCTCACGGTAAGCAAAAGCAGCTAAGCGCGCCACAATCCACAAGAGTAAAGCTGATAACCCCGCAAGGGCATAGGCACTGAACGTAATATTCCCCTCGAGTGCTCCCCAAACGGCTTGAGAGGCCCAATCAGACGGTAACCAGCCAATTTCAAAGGCTGCAAACTGGCTTAAAAAGCGCTGAAACTCTTGCGGCGTCATATCAGCAATTTGCTCCGGACGCAGCGCCCTGAGCCCAAAGATAAGCCCTGCTGCTAGCACCACACTAAGTGCAGTAGCCACTTCTTTGACCCTTCCGGCGGGCGCAATGCGCATGAGTAACAAGGCCAAAAAACTCCCTATGGCCACCGGAATCGCGTAAAGCGTCAGTAGGGTTGCAATAGCCAGCGGATAGTAGCCTAGTGGCGCTTGATATTCAAGACCAATGCCCGTTAGCACAGGCAATGTAAATATAGTTGGAAGTAGGGCGGCGTTGAGGTAGGTTTCAGCTACTTTTAAGTAGAATACACGTGTTGCTGGTGTAGGTAAGCTAAGTAAGAACGGTAAATCTTCTGAGCTATATAGTGTTGTGATTGCCGTCGTGAGCACACTAAACGCTACACCCGACATAAGAATTAAGAAAAGCCCCTCGAGACTTCTTTGCGCAATAGCATCAGTAATGTTTAGATCAATAACGAGATCATAGTTGTTTAAAAAGCGCACGCCCCGGCGCGTAATTGCAAACATACCCCAATAAATCAAGGCCAAAAAGCTGAGCCCCATGACGTAGCGTTCCGGGTGACGTTTAACACTATTTAGTGCGCCCCGTAAGCGCATGGCAAACAAGATCATGATTCTAACCTCACGACTAAGCTCATGGCGCGCCTACCAGTTCGCGTTCCATGATGCGCTCGTCGTCGGTGGCTTCGGTGGTGAGGCGTAAGAAGATGTCCTCGAGATCAGCCGAAGCTGCCCCTAAGTGTGCGCGCAATTCTTCTAAGTTGCCTTGCGCCGC
>JBCCOX010000574.1:0-3631 GCA_039025155.1 Deinococcota bacterium
CTAGCACCGTGCATCACGAGTGGATTTGGCACGCGCTCGGCAATCTCCGCAATGCGCTGATGGTGAATAAAAGGCCGCCCAATGCCTTTGTTAGGTCCGTGAGACGTGCCAACGGCGATAGCAAGGTAGTCAGCTCCTGTGTTTTGCACGAATCGAGCTGCTTCATCTGGACTGGTCAGCGCAGCCTCATCTTCAGACACGACTATATTTTCTTCAATGCCGCCCAAACGCCCAATTTCAGCCTCTACCGAAATGCCTACAGCGTGCGCTGCTTCGACGACTCGCTTGGTTTCCGCCGTGTTCTGGGCTTCGTCTTCATGAGATTTGTCAATCATCACGGACGTGAATCCCCAACGAAGGCACTTCAAACAAATTTCATAAGAGGAGCCATGATCTAGGTGAACGGCAACAGGAACGTGCGCTTGCTTCGCTTCGTGAATCACCATGTCAACAAGTTGCGACTTGCCGTAGGAAACCGCGCCCTCTGAAAGCGCTAGGAACACGGGGCTCGAGGTCTCTTCAGCAGCCTCGAGCACGGCTTGGGTAATCTCCATATTGTCGGTGTTAAACGCCCCAACGCCATATTTACCGTCGCGGGCAGGTTTCAAAATATCTAGTCCAGGAACAAGTGGCATGGCAGCTAGCATACCTTGCTAACTTAGGCCTGTCGATGCTGAAGTTGCTTGCTGCTAGCTAAAACAATCACCCACCAAATCTTGTTAGGTGATGCTGTCAAGATGTGATGTACACTGTTGCATCAGCTCATTAACAAGATGAGGTTGCCAAAACGATGATGAGATGGCGACTAAGCTCATACTTACTTTATGGGTATACATCTCCCTCTAAATCTAAGTCGGGTGAGGATGTTTTTGGCAGGTGCTCGAGCATCTCAACCTCGCCTCCAGACTCACCTGAGTTCACATCCTGCAATACCGTCCGACAACCTGCTGGAAACCCAAAAAGAATCACCGTCACAAGCACTAGCAAAATTGTATACATCACTTCCTCCATTCTCTCGGGCTGACCTAGACGACATCACAGACTAGAGCTTTAAGCGGCGCGCTTCAGGGCGTTTGAGGTAGTCTGCCACCTCGTCATACTTGTGATCTTGATTGGCAAAATCAACGTGGTTTTTGGCACGCCGCAACCAGGTAAGCGTACTTGGGGTGAGGTCGGTGAGGCTCTTTTCAAGGTGCTTCATGGCAAGCGGTGGATCGTCGCCGGTGCGAATGGCCTCATCAATCACCAATTCGACAGCTTGCTCTACTAGCCCATTTAAGTCTGCGCCGCTGAATAAAGGCGTAAGCTTGGCGAGGCGTTTAGTATCGATGGTATCTGCGTGGCGGTTCTCGAGCGTTAGGCGCAAAATACTTCGGCGTGCCGTTTCATCGGGCGGAGGCACAAACAGACGGCGGTCAAACCGACCCGGACGGAGCATGGCGTCATCAATATCCCATGGCGCGTTGGTCGCCGCCATAATGAGAATGTTCTCGTTGTCTGCGTGCGTGCCGTCCAGCTCTTGTAACAGTTGGTCAACCAAGCCGCGCATATAGTTGCTGGTTTGCTGCCGCCTCGAGAAAGCAAGGGCATCTAGCTCATCAATAAAAATGACACACGGTGCTTTACGCCGGGCCAGTTCAAACACCGCGTGAATGTTCTGCTCGCTTTCGCCAATCCACTTGGACAAAATACGCTCAATACGCACGCTCAATAGCGGCAACTCACACGCGCCCGCAGTAGCCCGCGCCAACATGGTTTTACCGCAGCCGGGCGGGCCGTACATGAGCACACCACCGCCTGCTTTTTTGCCGTACTTGGCGTATAACTCTGGACGGCGGAAGGGCAAAATAATGCGCCGTTCAATGTTAGCTTTGACCTCATCTAGCCCGCCCACGTCGTCAAAGGTGATGGTTGGGTCTAGCTCGAGCGCATCTTCAAACGGTTCAGGTGATGCTGGGGTAGCAGGTACAGACGCTTTTAAGAGGATGCTATCCAGTTTATCTTCTAGCTCGCGGGCATCTAGCTCGAGCTTGTGAGCAATCTCCAGATAATTCCGCGCCCGTTCAATATCACCAAGGCTAACCGCGATAAGTCCAGCTGGCACCAGCACTTTGTCGTGTAACTTGCCTTGCTCGAGCAGCATCCCGTACTGCTCGAGGGCCTCGTTAGGATAGCCATTCGCTGCGTAGGACTCAGCAACTAGCAAGCGCATATGAGGGTTGTCTGGACTGTGCTCGAGGGCGGTTAGCAAACTTTTAAGGGTCTCGTTCAAGGGATACTCCTACAAACAATGATAGTGGTGAGTTCATCGGCAATCTACTCACACAAAAACTGTCAAAATACACATCAGGTACGGCGTTGCCAATAAAAGTACACTGTCAAACTTAACGACACCAGTAGCACGCCCATGCCTAAGCCTGCACTTGGCGCAACAGCCACAGCAAACCCGAGCATCACCAACCACAAACGCTCAACAAACAAGCCAATTAAGGTCAGCGCAATACCACCAAATAAACTTATAAATAGCGGCCACGCTTTACGCTGGAAGTTCCACGCCATCAACTTAGCAAAAGGTTGATAGATCGGGTGGGTCATGACCTCTAACTCTCGCACGTTCATTCGGTAAAGCCGCGACTCCGGCTTGCGTGATACTGCTACCTTCGCGTGCGCTAGGGCCTCGTCTAAATGCCACAGTTTTTGATGGGCTTGGGCCACTAGATGATGCACATGAGAGTCGTCTGGCTTGTTGCGTAGTGCGTCTAGAGCGTGCTCTAAAGCAGCATCAAACTTGCCGTACATGAGCGCAACAGAGGCCTCGAGCGCATTATTAGGTGCGTCTGCTCGCAACGTCTTGGCCTCTGCTAGCGCCCGATTCATGGCGCTGTAGTTGCCTTGCGATAACCTCACAAAACCTGCTAGCTCAGCTAAGTCTGGCCGCTCTGGATACTGCTCACGCAGCTTATCTAACCGTGATAGTGCGTCATCGTAGCGTTTAAGTTGCCACAAACACTGCACTAATAAGTAGCCTGCATGGAGGTTATCTGGGTGATGCTCGAGCGCTGTTAGTGTTGCTTCTTCTGCTTGGCTGTAGTGCCCCAGTTGATAGTGCATTCGCCCGGACAAATACAAAAACCTATAAGGCTCAATCTCTAAACTTGCCCGACTTAACGCTCTGCGCGCAAGCTGCGGTTTGGCAATACTTAAATAGTGTTCAGCTAAATCGAGCGGTTGCGACTCAAGTGGTTGGGATGTGGATACGTTTGTAGATGAGCCCTTTGGTTGTTGCGCGTTCATTGTCCCTCAGTTAAGCACACAGCTCTGAGAAAAGCTGAGTCACGTCTCCCGCACATCCTCATAAGTTACCAATATATTTTTAGCTGATATCTTTCCTAGACGTGTTATAACAGCGCTTTTAATGACCGCACTCAGGGTATTTCAGATACACCTTGTAAACTGAGCCCTTGATGCTACGACACACCACCCACATCACTGTGCAATTGGAGAACTCTCACTATCAAAGCGGTGACACCCTGTGCGGAACGGTAAGTTTATTTGCTGAAAAAGATGTGCGTGCCCGTGGTGTGCAGCTCAAGTTGCGCTGGCAGGCGCGTAAAACCTCTGGGACTAGCCA
>JBCCOX010000575.1:0-3630 GCA_039025155.1 Deinococcota bacterium
CTGCAAGCTCATGCTGACAATCACGTAACTGAGCGTTTGCGGGATGAGGTGACGGAAGATGACCCGGTGGTCACCTGCACCTAGCGCCCGGGCGGCATAGGTAAAATCTTGTTCGCGCATAGATAGCAGCAAGCTGCGCACAGACCTAGCCACATCTCCCCAACCTATAAGACCAATCACCACCACAATGGCAAAAAATACGTACACGGGCGGCCAGTTGAGCGGGTAAAAAATAGCAGATAGCGCTAGCAGCAAAAAGATAAACGGAATAGCAGACAGGGCCTCAACAAAGCGCATAATAAGTTCGTCGACCCAGCCACCAAAATAACCAGCTAGGCCGCCCATAAACAAGCCAATGACAATTGACACAAGGCTACCGACAATCCCAATGGTGAGGCTGATGCGCGCACCAAACAAAACTTTGCCAAAAATATCGCCGCCGAGGTCGTCTGCGCCCCAAATGTAGAGACGGGCGTCACTGTCGGCTGCATCTAGCCCAAATAGATGTAGGGTTGCCCATGGACGAATGCCTAAGGTGTTGCGTAATGCCACAGGAATGAGGTTGATGGGGAACGGCACGTAGCGGTCAAGGCGGTTTTCACGGCGTACAAAAAAGCGAATGGGATAAGGTTGGTCGCGGTTTTCTGTCCACACATTTTCAAAGGTGGTTAGGTCAAGGGTTTGCTCCATAGGGTAAATAAAGGGCCCTATAAAGCTACCTTCTTCGTCCACCCAGTAGATGCGGTTGGGGGGTTGGAATGAGCTATCTGTGTTGATAAAACGCTCAGAATACGGTGCAATAAAATCTGCAAACGCAGCTACTAAGTAAAGGATCGCCAAAATCGTCAAGGCACCCCGTGCAAGTGGGTGCTTGCGAAACTGCCGCCATGCAATAGAATAAAGGCTTTCACCGCGAATATCTGCTTTTTTGTGGGGTTTGTTTAACTCGGGGGTTTGGGGTTGGGTGGTTACATCTGCCATGAGATAGCTCCCAGATATGGTTGAGGAAGTTGATGGGACTCGAGCCAAGCATCAACACCTCTCATAGGGTCTTGCCAGTAAGTCACCATCAGTAGCGAATCCTCGGGTCAACAATAGCTAAGCTTAGATCAGCAACTAAGTTGCCAATCATCAGCAAAAATACCCCAATGGTTAGCAGTGCCATCACCACATAGACATCTTGGGCAAACACCGCCCGAATAAATAGCGGCGTAATTCCTGGCCAGCGCATGACAAACTCCACAGTACCCGCACCCAGTAGAAGCCCCGGCAGGGTACCACCAATGGTTGCGACAATCACCAAAATGGCGTTACGAAGTGCGTGTTTGTAGTTCACCACGCGGTCGTCGAGCCCTTTGGCTTTAGCAGTTCGCACGTAGTCTTGACCGAGTACCTCGAGCATCTGCCCGCGCATAACCCTAGTGAGCCCGGCGAGGCTCGAGAGCGTCACAATAAGCACCGGCGCAATTAAGTGCCAGCCGTAGTCTAAAAGTTGCCTCAACGCACCTAGGTCGCTGTGGTTTTGACTGGTCATGCCGCCTGTAGGAATAAGCAACCAGCCGTTTGTCTGAAAAAACTGTACGGCAAACGCCAGCACAAGCAGCGCTAAGAAAAAGTTAGGAATAGCTAAACCAAGTAAGCTAAACACGGTTAAAATACGGTCGCCAATCGAGTACTTGTGCAGGGCAGAGTAAACCCCAATCGGTACAGCAATGGCATAAATTAAAATAGTTGCTGGAAATAGTAACACAAGGCTGTTGAGCATGCGTGGCAGCACCAGCGCCGTCACCTCACCTCGTGAAGTCATGCTGATGCCAAAGTCAAAGTTGATGACTAGATTTCTAAGCCATACAAAATAGCGCTGCCACCACGGCAAGTTGAGCCCAAGTAACTCGCGGATACGGTCAGCTCGTCCAGGATCAACTTGGTCAAAGGCAAATTTGCTAGCAAAGTCACCGGGTGCAGCTTCGACAACGAGCCAAGCAATAAAGGTAGCTAAAATAAATGTTGGAATTAAGTTGATAATGCGGCGAATTACGTAAGTAGTCACATAAAACTCCTTTCTCTAGAGCAAAACGTTCCTTGAATCGAGTACATTTACACAGAGGTGCTGCAGCAATCCTCGAGACAACGCTACGAACTCACAAAAACATATCACCACTAAAGTTGGCTAGGTATTGATGTTGGCGTCGAGTAGTAGCGATAACATGCTGATACAAAAATAGCTAGGCTTTGAAACCTAGCTCGAGACAGCTTTGCAAGTTCATGTATCACTATACAACAGTATAGCTGATAATAGTGAGGCAATATTAAAATCTTCAGTTAAAAGACAATGTATAGAGGGCTTGTTCTAGCCCTCCATAACACTAAACCTTACTGTGATGGTGCAGCTAGGGTGTTGCGGAAGCCGCTAGGGCGGTAGGGTGATTCAATGCTGTTGGCATCGAGATTGTCTTCTGGCCAAGAGTTACTCATATTGGTGTAAATATGGAACGACTGGTTAATAAGCGGTGTAATGGGTAGGAAATCACGCATAATCTGAGCGCGTTGACTATAAAGCGCTACACGTTCATCTAAATCCAGCGTACCGTCCATTTGGTAGGAAATCTCGCTCATCTCAACTTCCCAGTCTTCTACGTCGGTGGCGCTCTTATTCCAACTGTTGAGGTTGGTGTTAAGTCCAAGCACGTTCACTGAGCTGGGGTTATCTACATCGCCACCAGCAAGACCCCAAATTTGGGCGTCGTAGTCGCGGGTGCGCTCGCCAGTTTCGTCGTAATCTAGGTCACCAACAATAGACTCTTGCCAAATGTCCACAGAGACCTCGAGCGGGTTAATGCTCACGCCAAACGGTGCAACTGTTTGCGAAATAACCTGTGCCAACTGACCCCGGCGGTTGTTACCTGAGTTAAACTGCAGGTCAAACGCAACTTCACAGCCTGTTTCTGGATTGAATAATATACCATCAGCATTGAGCTCGGTAAAGCCAATTTCAGCTAGCATATCTACGCCAGCGTCGGGGTTAAATTCAAACGGTGGTAAGTCGGGGGCGTGAAACGGTGCAGCAGCGTCGCCGTTGTAATCACGAGCAGGGAAACCTAGACCCCCCACTGCGGCTTGTACCAGTGAGTCGCGGTCAATCATGGTGCTGACAGCTTGCCTAAACATCGGCTCGCGGAACATCGTGCGTTTACATTCGTCAGTGCTATTGAAATTGTAGGTAATAAAGTCAACGCTGGTGCTGGGGCTAATGTTTGGGAAAAACTCTCCTCCAATAGTGCCGCCATTAACAGCTTCATTAACGGCGCGTACTTCGTCTAGCGTGGTTGGCCAATAGAAGTTAGCTTGACCTGTAACAATAAGACTAAGTTCTGCGTTGCGGTCTTCGGTAATGGTGATGTTCCAAGTATCTGGTCCGGGTAGAGGTGAGCCGTCGGCAGCTTGCACAAATTGACCGTACATAGGGTTTTTCTCTAACACCAAGCGTTCACCGGGGCGAAATTCGCTGATAAGGTAAGGTCCGCCAGAGATGATTTCGCTGGGATCAGTATCTACACCCCAAAGGGCTTTTACGCCAGCCGCGCCTTGTTCTTCATAAACAGGCATGAAGATATGCGCAGGTAAAACGCC
>JBCCOX010000576.1:0-3624 GCA_039025155.1 Deinococcota bacterium
CTAGGTTTTACGTTCGCCCAAGACACCCAAGTCGGCGACTACACCATCAGTGAGGTCGTTGACGGTATGAGAACCGTTGAACACCTAGCAGGCACGACTGAAATCCCCGCTGACCCGCAGCGCGTGATGACCTTGCATGATATTGGTCTAACGACCATGGCGCTGCACCTTGGCTTTCAACCCTTTGCTTCACAAGGGCGACTGGTCGATGGCAAAGAATATTTTTACCTCGGTAAAGGCTTTAACAGCGAGGGTTTAGAACTGGCAGGGACCTACCCCGACTTTGACTTGGAGCGTATTTTAGGACTCGAGCCCGACCTCATCATTGGGCGTGTTTGGGAAGAGGACATCTACGACGAGCTAAGCGCCATTGCGCCTACGGTACTGGTGCCCGTAGACATTATGTCCGATGACATTTTGTTCTCTGAGTACATGGCCAATATCCTCAACCGCATGGACCGTCACGAAGCGTTTGTACGCGAGTATGAGAGCATTATTGACCGTATCCAGCGCTTAGTCCCTAATCCCGAAGAGATCACTGTGACCTCGGTTGTCATTCAGGACGCCGAACCGACCATTATGATTTTTGGTGGTGTTCTGCCCATCGATAAGGTCATCCGTGATGTGGGCTTTAGCAAGCGTGAAGCTATCGTCGATATGGAAACCCAGTTTGCTGCTGAAAACATGACTGACCGCTTTCGTTTGAGTATTGAGGCTTTACCTGAGATCGATGCTGACTTTATCTTCAACAACTACTACCTCGCGCCTGATGGCAATTACGATTCACTAGCCATCACCGAGGACTTTATGAGCGGTCCCTTTTGGAATTCGCTCTTTGCGGTGCAAAACAATCAGTACATCCAAGTGGAGAGCAACCAGACCTATGGGGACGGGATGTTCTATTTGCTCAACGCTGCCAACATGGTGCTGACCCATGTGGCTGAGCGGGGCTTTGTAACCAATGAAGAAGGCTGGGATTAAACACAAGAGGTGTGGTCTTGGCTCGAGTCTTAAATCTAGCTGGCTCGAGCCTCGTATTCAAAAGAACATACCGATGGAAACGGTGCAAGGGGTAACGAGGCTGCAAATTAATCACTTTCGTAGCTAGAACACGTCAAGAGGAACAAGGCAATAAGAGGAATAAGGCAATCAGCCTATGTCTTGTTCTTCACTCCACCTCTCAACACAACTTTCTGTTATTCTTATCCAGTTAATCTTGACCTTTTTACTCGGGTATAATCATGAGTCTTAAATTAGAGAGGAAACTCACGTCTATGAAATACTTTTTGATGGTTCTTATAAGCCTTCTGCTAGCTAGCCTCAGCTTCGCCCAGCAGTTCCCAGTTACCATTGAGCACAAGTTTGGCACAACCGTTATTGAGGCTAGGCCTGAGCGCATCGCCAGTGTTGACTTTAACGGTGCGGATAACTTGCTAGCGCTGGGTATTCAACCAGTGACGATTCGCTACTGGTACGGTGATTTTGAGCGCGCTGTCTGGCCCTGGGCGGCTGAACTGCTTGAAGGCACACCCGAAATCTTACGCGGTGAACTTAACGTTGAACAGATTGCCCGAGCTGAGCCAGATGTCATTATCGCTATTTGGTCGGGCATCACCCCAGAGGAATACGAGCAACTCTCACTTATTGCACCCGTTGTCGCTGTTCCTGAAGGTGTGGGCGACTACGCCCTGCCGTGGGACGAACTTGCGCGCTTAGCTGGGCGCGCGACCGGTCGCGAAGACCTCGCTGAAGCCCAAGTGGCAGCCGTACGTGCTGAACTCGAAGCTATTGCAACGCGCAACCCTGAATGGGCAGGACAAACGGCCTCGGTTGCCTATTACTTCGGGGAAACGCCTGGTGTTTACACCCGTGAAGACATTCGCCCACAACTGCTGGCGGTTATGGGCTTAACCACACCCGAAGCCATTACTGAAGTAGCTGAGCTTGGTCAGTTTGCCATAGATGTCTCCCAAGAACGGCTTGACCTTGTTGAGGCAGACGTTCTAATTTGGCTTGCTGACGACAACCGCGAGCGGATTGAGAACCTTGCCTTGCGCCCTTCACTCACGGCATTTCAGGAAGGTCGCGAAGTCTTTGCGGACAATTTGTTAGTAGGTGCGTTTAGCCACGGGTCGCTACTTAGTTTGCCGTATGCACTGACGCGGCTCGAGCCCATGATCGCTGCGGCCATCGACGGCGACCCGACCACCACCGTCCCTGAATAAGTGAGCTGATGGCGTCATTTAATGGCCTCGTTTCAAGCGGGCCAAATCACCTCATATAACCCACGCCCTAGCGCCCATTTTCAAATCGAAGGAGACATACATGAAAACCTTACTCGTTTTACTCACGCTAATGATCGTTAGTTTTGCCTTTGCCCAAACTTGTACTGAGGGTGAACGCCTATTCGACCACGAACTTCTCGCCACCGAGCCCGTATGTATTCCTGAAAATCCTGAACGTGTCATTGTCGGCTGGACGTTTAATATCACTGCTCTCTTGCGTGCTGATGTGCCTCTAGTCGGGTTACTTGACCAAGAATTTAATATTGAGCAGTTTCCTAATTGGGAGGCAGAACTCTCAGCTATTCCCGACATGGGGCGTCCGCTCAATTTAGAGACGATGTTGGGGCTCGAGCCCGATTTGATTATCACCTCTGAGCTTTTTGTAGAAGATGTACAGCTTTTTAACGCCATTGCACCTACGGTTGTCTTTCAACGTATCGGTACCCACACGTGGCGACAAGAAGCCGAAGTGATATTTGACGCTGCGGGTGAACTGGGGGCCTACAACGACCTCATGACCGAACTAGACAATCGCATTGCAGAGTTAAGTGGACTGCTAGGTGGCGCAACCGAGCAAGAGCTTTCCGTTGTGAATGTACGTCCTGGACGCATTCTACTCTACACCCAGTACTCACCTGGTGGCATCGTTATAGATGAACTTGGTTTTGCGCGACCCGAGGTGCAACTGTTACCTGTGACACCTGAAGAGTTCAATAGCAACAGGGATGCCTATCCAAATCTCGGCAGTGCTTACACACGGGAGGTCTCGTTAGAACTGGTTGACCAAGCAGCAGGTGACTTCATTCTTGTGTTCGGCAGTTTTACAGGAAATGAGGAAGCGCAAGCTTATCTCGACGAAGTGACTACTAATCCCTTGTGGCAATCGCTGGACGCAGTACAAGAAGGTAATATCTACGTTTCCAGCGTCAACTTTGCAGGAGGTGATATCGGTAACGCCCACGCCATGCTAGATGAACTAGCTGCAGCGTTTGGGGTAGCAGATGAGCTGAGTCCTAACCCCTACACGGCAAAAGAAGCTATTTCAGGTCAGTAAAGGAGAGTACGTGAAAAAACTATTCTTTTTACTCGTTTCCATCACGCTATGTTTTGGCTATGCCCAAGACATTGCCCCTGTCACTGACGAAGCAAGTCTCGTTGTGTTGACGGTAACCGAAGACACACGTGTGATTCAGCATCTTGGCGGTGAAACAGAGATTCCTACTAACCCGCAACGGATCGTCACGTTGCAAGACCAGAACGCCCTTCTGCCGCTATTGCTCCTGGGTGCCGGGGACCTTGTGGCCGGCTCAGTAGGGGCTTTACAAGAAAATGGTAGCGA
>JBCCOX010000577.1:0-3621 GCA_039025155.1 Deinococcota bacterium
CGTTTGCAAACGCGCCACAATGTCTTGGGTATTGGTGCGTGTTTCATCCAGCGATGGAATGCGGCGGTCGGGATTTACGCCTTGACTTTGGGCAAACTCGCGGATGTCAAATTCACCTGCGGGGGCTACGTCGGCATCTGACTCAGCAGAAGCAGTGCCAAAGGTATCGATGATAGGCAGCTCGCCCTCAGGTAAAAAGCGACTAAAAAACGGATTTTGTGCGAGCTGATTTCCTCTGGGTACGCGGGTGCCATCGCGCCAGATGCCACGGCGGTTGTCCCTGGCAACCTCGAGCGTCGCGTAAAGTAAATCGATATAAGGAATATCTGGTGGGATTGCGAGCACATCTGCTAAACCAGCTTTAACCAGCTCGAGGTTGAGTTGAGTGTAGCGCCGGTTCTGAAATTCCCAGTCGCCTTCAGGATCAACCACGTAAGCGTAGGCAAAGGGCAGCGGATCGTAGAGGTAGGGGTTGGTGACATCAAACTCCAAAAACACCGACTTACCTTCGACCAAACGCGCCAAATAACTCGCTGATTCTTCCGGTGCGTCAATGCCGTTTAAGAGCACATCCCGCTGGCGACCTTCGATCATCATCAGCAAGGTTTCGCCGTCTATGACCTCAACAGTAGTAAGGGGCCCGCGCAACTCACCTTCAATTGGGAAGCCAACTTGGGCGTGGGCAAAAGAGCCAAACGCAAGTAGCTCGAGCCCACTAAGTCCAATAATTCCTAGCAGCAACAAGCGTTTCATAGCCTCAATATGGCACGCTTAGCACGGGGTTTTTGTAAAATTTCAGCCTCTAGCCCGTCAAAAACGCTTAAAAGTGATATTTTTAGCGTTGCTGGCTGGTAGCGGAGAAGCTAGTGAACAGAAGTATCACCAAAAAAGGCATTAAGCGTTTATCAGAGGATGTTGAGTGTAACTCGCGGCTATCACCTTGCTTAATGACGATGATTGATGCTGCCCACTTATTCGGCGAATGAGCTAGTCAATGAGTCCATTAACGAGCTAGTTAGACTTCCAGAGGTTGACCGTTGCGCATGACAGTATACAAACGGTAGTTGAATAACTCGCGGGTACTGTCGCGTTCGTCAATATTAAGCGCCAAGATGCCACTTACCCGCGCGCGCTGACGTTCAACAAGTGAAATCGCAGCATGAATTTGGCTACCCGTACGAATCCAGTCATCAACCAGTAAAATCTGCTGCCGAGCTGCCAAAGCGCCTTGGCGCAATTCTAAACCGCCCCTTGGTTCGGGTAAAAGTGCAAAGTCTGTTTTGACGGGTAACTTGCCCGCTTTGCGAAGCGGCACAAGACCTAGTCTAAGCCGGCTAGCAACGGCTGAGGCCAGCAGCAACCCTAAGCCGTCAACGCCAACAACCAAGCTAGGTGCATCCTCTGCGGTCATGTCAACATGTTGCAGCAGATCGTTTAGGAGTGCATCAAAAGCGTCACGGTCAGCAAAAATAGGCGTGATGTCGCGGCAACGCAAGCCCGGACGTTTGAGGGTATCGGTGTCAATACGGTCCAAGTAAAGACGGGATGTTTTCAAAGATTGATGGGTAGCAAGCTGAGAGGTCATAGCCTCAGCATACAGCCGTTATCTTACAAAGAGTCGTTAACCTAGTAAATAAGAGTTAACCTAGCGCACCGAGACGGCGGCTGCTCAAATGTGTAAGGGCAAGCGCAAGTGCGTCTGCAACATGATGACTTTCAGGGATTTGCTTGAGGTTTAAAAGCGCCCGCACCATGTAGCCAATTTGGGCTTTGCTAGCCCGCCCGGAACCGACGAGAGTTTGTTTTACTTGCATGGGCCCGTAAGTCACAACGGGAATGTTTTGGTGTTTGGCGGCTAGCAAACACACGCCTACTGCCTGACCAACTTTAAAGCCAATGTCGCCGCGTTGTTGGAAATACTGTTCCTCGAGCGCCAGCGCTGCTGGTTTATGGGTTCGCAAAAAGGTCAGTGTTTCGTTATAAAGCGTTTCTAGTCTATCTGCTTGCTTGTCTTTACTACTGGTGCGCACAAGTTTGCTGTCTACATAGACGGCGTCGCGCCCTACTTCTTGAACGGCCCCTAACCCTAAGTTGGCAAGGCCGGGGTCAAGTCCAACGACAATCAACCCGTTTGAAGATTTAGACGTGAGTGGGGAGCTGGGCATGAACCCTTAGAATACCTGCTTTGCAGGTAACGCAGGGGAGGCGTGTCACATCACAGATAGTTAGTGAGCTGTGGTATGACATATGCATGATTTGTGATGAGGTGCAGTGCAGGTGATTGGGTTTTTACACACGGCTGACCAGCACATCGCCCGGTTTGACGCTTTGTTAGATAAACGTCAGCCTAGTCTGACTAGACAGCATGTAGTACGTGCGGACTTGCTCGAGAGGGCCCGTGCTAGCGGACAAACGCCTGAACTTGTTACACAGGTGCGTGATGCTCTGCAAGAAGCCGTGCGTGATGCAGATGTGGTGGTGTGCAGTTGCTCGAGCCTCGGTCAAATTGCCGAAACCTTAGCTAATGAGTTCGCTGTGCCCATCTTGCGCATTGACCGCGTCATGGCTGAGCAAGCTGTTCAGCAAGCAAACAATCTGCTTATTTTGGTGACGGTGGAAAGCACGCTAGAACCCACTCGAGAGCTGTTCACAGACGCCGTGGGTGAGCGCGATGTCAGCCTCAGTTTGCACCTGTGTGAAGGTGCGTGGCAACAGTTTTTACAAGGGGATATGCAGGGCTACGCTCAAAAAATTACCGAAACGGCGTTAGAGCTTACAGGCAAACATCCGTATGACCTCATCGTATTAGCGCAGGCATCGATGGACGTTGTACTCGAGCAGTCAAACTGGCCCGCTTTAACGACAGTGAGCAGTCCAAGCTTAGGTGTTGATGCCGCTATTGCTAACTTGCCAGCATCGCCAACATAAAAGCATCAGCTAACATATAGTGCCGTGTACAGCAACCTCAGCACGACCCAACAAAAATCAACACACCTTAAAATAAAGCAACGTCAATCAAGATAACGCAATGACGAGGTGATGATGATGGAAACAGTTCGCTGGGGAATTTTGGGTACAGGGTCGATTACCAAGCAGATGGCTGAGGATTTGGCAGTTGTGGAAGGCGCAGACCTTGTTGCTGTGGGGTCACGCACGCAGGCAAGTGCAGATGCCTTTGCAGCAGCTTATGGTGCAGCCAAAGCTTACGATAGCTATGAAGCTGTTGCGAATGATCCAGATGTGGATGCTATCTACATTGGCACGCCCCACCCTATGCATGCAGGCAACGCGATCATGTGTTTAGAGGCAGGGAAAGCTGTCCTGTGCGAAAAATCCTTTGCGGTGAATGCGAGCCAGGCTAGGCGCATGGTGGATACTGCCAGAGCCAACAACTGCTTTTTGATGGAGGCCATGTGGACGCGCTTCTTACCGCACATGCAAGAACTGCGCAAGCAACTCGACGCTGGCGTGATTGGTGAGCTTAAGTTGCTCGAGGCAGACTTTGGCTTTGCAGCTAAAATTAATCCTGAGCACCGTCTTTTTAACCCTGAGCTTGGCGGTGGCGCGCTGTTAGATGTTGGTATTTATCCGCTATCGTTCGCTAGTTGGTTATTGGGTGTA
>JBCCOX010000578.1:0-3614 GCA_039025155.1 Deinococcota bacterium
GCTTACGGTTATGTCTATTTTGGGCGGTCTTTACTACCGCTTTATTGTTGGCAAACCCCTCGGTGAAGCCATGCAGTACATTTTTGATGACCTGTACTTCAACAACCCTTGGTGGATGGCAGCTCACAACACCCTCCAAGCACCTTTTATACTTGCTGGTGCATTGATACTTTTGTGGCCGTACCGCAACCAAGCGAGTTATAAATTTCGCCACTGGTTGTTTTGGTTTATGGCGTCGTGTTCCCTACACAGTTTTATTGACATCCTCACCCATAACGATGACGGCCCGCTGCTTTTGTTTCCCTTTAATTGGCGGGTGCGTTTTGAAAGTCCGGTGAGTTACTGGGATGTTGACCACTACGGTGGTGTCTTTACGATTTTTGAGGGCATCCTCAATGTGCTGTTACTTGTTTATTTAGCGTGGCCGCACTACAAACGCTGGCTGGCACGGCGGCGTGAAAAAGCATCGTCGCTAGAATCTTGAACCTCGGTTGAGGATAAACGTTAGCCTCTTTCAAACTACAAGCGCACCCAGAGGAGTTTCCTGAGTGCGCTTTTTTTAGGTTGAGGTTGTTGACTCGAGCAGTCACCCCATTTATTCAATTGCTGGATGCTATCAACTACACTCTTAGCCCTACTTAACCACCAAATTCACCAACTTACCCGGCACGACAATTTCGCGTTTGATGTCGCCATCTTGCAAGTACTTGGCGATGTTGGGTTCAGCTTTGGCAACTTCTAAAATAGCCTCTTTGCTAGCGTCTTTAGGAACTTCAATTTGGGCGCGCACCTTGCCGTTGACTTGGACGGCCATGGGAACGGTGGATTGCTCGAGTGCCGCTTCATCATAGCCCGGCCACGTTTCCAAATGAACTGAGGTTTCATGCCCCAAACGCGACCACAATTCTTCACTGATGTGCGGTGCAAACGGTGCTAATAACGTTACTAACATCTTGCAGGCATCTTGCCAGACTGAGGTTATCACGACCTTCGTGTTCTTGGCTTTGCTCATGACATTCACCAAGGTCATCAGTTCAGCGATGGCGGTATTAAACTGAAACGCATCTAAATCTTCGGTGACTTCTTTAATCGCCAAATTCATTGCTCGAGTTAAGGTCTTGTCGGCATCAGGGTCAGCTTGACCATCTTGCGCTGGTTCAACAATCAAGCTCCAGGCCCTGCGCAAAAACCTCGAGACACCTTCAATACCTTGCGAGTTCCACGGGCCGCCTTCACTCCACGGCCCAATAAACATCAAATAGGTACGCACCGTATCTGCGCCATATTCTGCCACCAAGTCGTCTGGGTTGACGACATTGCCCCTAGACTTACTCATTTTTTCGTTGTCTTCACCCAAAATCATGCCTTGATTGCGCAACTTGGTGAATGGCTCGCTAGTCGTTGTTAAGCCTAAATCACGAATAACTTTGGTGAAAAAGCGGGCATAGAGCAAGTGCAAAATCGCGTGTTCGATGCCCCCTGTATAGAGGTTAACGGGTGTCCACTGCTGCGCCAACGCACTATCAAACGGGCCGTCTTCTTTGTTGGGCGACAAATACCTAAACCAGTACCACGACGAATCCATAAACGTGTCCATCGTGTCGGTTTCACGCTTGGCAGCGCCGCCACAGCTTGGGCAGGTGCAGTTGATGAATGCCTCGTGCGACTTTAAGGGTGACTCACCTGTGGGCAAAAACGCGATGTCTTCTGGCAAAACCACAGGCAAGTTTTCTTCTTTTTCAGGCACAATCCCGCAGTCATCGCAGTAAATCATCGGGATAGGTGTGCCCCAGTAACGCTGCCGTGAAATGAGCCAATCGCGCAAGCGGTAGTTCACCCGCTCTTGCCCAGCGTTATTATCTTCTAACCAGCGAATGGCCGCATCAATCGCTGGGTTCTTACGACCTTTTTGCTCATTGCACGTGACGCCATCCAACGGGCCGCTGTTAATCATCGTGCCGGGGCCAGCATACGCTTCGGTCATCACCTCAGGATCAAAGCTAATGCTTTCATCCTCTGGCTTTACGACGGGAATAATATCTAAGTCAAACTTTTTGGCGAACTCAAAATCCCGCTGGTCGCCATAGGGCACAGCCATAATCGCGCCTGTGCCATAGCCCATCATGACGTAATCGGCAATCCAGATAGGAATCTTCGCGCCATTAACTGGGTTAACGGCATAACTGCCAATAAACTCGCCCGTTTTGTCTTTGCCTTCCGCTTGGCGGTCAATTTCACTCATGCGGGAGGCTTGCTCGACGTAGGCGTTAACAGCATCACGTTTATCATCTGCCGTTAACTTTGCAACAAGTGGATGCTCTGGTGCCAGCACCATAAAGGTTGCGCCCCACAAGGTATCTGGTCGGGTGGTAAAAATCTCAATATCATCACCTTGGTCGCTCTTAAAGATGACCTCAGCGCCTTCACTGCGCCCAATCCAATTGGTCTGCATGAGCCGTACCCGCTCGGGCCAGTCGAGGCCGTCAAAGTTGAGCAGTTCGTCAGCGTAGTCGGTAATTTTAAAGTGCCACTGGGGCATGAGGCGGCGCTCGACCAACGCGCCTGAACGCTCACCACGCCCGTCAATAACCTGTTCATTGGCAAGCACGGTTTGATCAACCGGGTCCCAGTTCACGACGGACTCTTTGCGGTAGGCAACGCCCTTTTTAACCATTTCAATAAAAAACCACTGGTTCCACTTGTAGTACTCAGGGTCGCAGGTTGCCAAGGTTTTGGACCAGTCAAACATGGCCCCCATCTGGCGAAACTGCTGTTTCATGGTGGCCATACGTTCATAGGTAAGCGTGGCTGGGTGAACGTCTTCACCAGCTCGAGCTGCTTTAATGGCAGCGTTTTCAGCAGGTAAGCCAAAGGCGTCAAAGCCCATCGGAAAAAACACCGTATTGCCCTGCATCCGCAAATAGCGGGCAGCGGCATCGGCTGGGGTTTCAGCGTACCAGTGTCCCACATGCAAGTTGCCGCTAGGGTAAGGGTACATGGTTAAAAAGTAGAGTTTAGGGTTGCTGTCATCGTGTAAGTCAGTGGTGTAAAGGTCATCCTCTGCCCAGCGTTGTTGCCACTTGGGTTCAATCTCTTGGGGGTTGTATTTGTTGGATGTGTAGGGAACATCTTTTGTAACAGATGACGCAGTGTCAGATAATATAGTCATGAAAAGGCTCCTCGAGCTGTCTTGTAGTTACCCCTAGCCTAACCTGTGGGCAACACTATGTCGGTATATCTGTCTCGGTATATCTCTCTGAGTACATTTACAAGTGTACATGCGCGTGCAACGCGCATTATGCGACGACTGCGGATAAATACCCCAAACCAACTTAGACGTTGCCACTTGAACACAGTTTGGATGTGGGTATAAGTACGGTGGATAAGGCCAAAAAAAAGCCCCGACCGCAGCAGTCAGGACGTCACCATAAGCGCCTAGAACGCTTAGCTTGTGCGCCCTCGGCTCGTTAGTCGGTAGTTAAATGCGTGATAACTATCAGTGAACACGCCGCCGCAGTGCCAGCAGCGAGACTCGCCATGCGTTGTTTTTTCCAGATGAGCCGCGATGATCGATTCGTCGACGCGGGTTTCAACACGACACGATTGGCACACCA
>JBCCOX010000579.1:0-3608 GCA_039025155.1 Deinococcota bacterium
AGCGTGGCGGCGTAGGTAGATGCATCCGCAAGGTCCGTGATGCGTTTTTGTAGTGGCTCACCCTCATCCACAAACACCTGCACGTACCCCTCAGGCTCAGCTAGGTCTAACGCACGCTTGAGAGATAATTTTGCATCAGCTTCATTGCCATCAGCAGATTCCAAAAGCGCGTATAAAATCAGCAGTTCGATGATGCTACCGGTGCGTTCACCTTGTTCTGCAGCAGCTAGTAAGCGCGTCAAACACCGCCGGATGCGCTCCAGAACATCATCTCGTTTGTGCTGTTGGTATGCGGTTAGCTCGAGCCTCAGCAGCGTGACATACTTGTACTCATCCAAATACTTGAGGTCGCTGTTTAGAACATCATCTAACAAAAGACCCTGCTGACGACACCACGCCCGTGCTTGTGCTAGCTTGCCCTGCTGAATCCAACAACGGGCTTCGCGGGCGTCAATTGGTTGGACATTGGGAAAAATACCTTGAATGTAGACCTGTTTAGCTTGGCGAAGAAGTTCCAGTGTAGCCTGGGCATCACCCTGACTTTGCTGGATGTTGGCAGCAGCCACAAAGTAACGGTAACGGTTCTCGAGCAGTTGTGTGTGTGACGCATACCGTTGGTAGGCTTCAAGCTGTGCGCGCGCCTCGTCTAACTGTCCCCAAGCGTGATACACACTGCTCATACCCACATGCAAATCAGCCCGCAAACGCCCATGAAGGTCATCTGACGTAAGCTCATAGGTCTGCGTGTAAGCAGCCATCGCTTCGTGTAAGCGCCCTTGGGCCATGCGAATGTCTGCCAGTACAAGCGTACCGTCGAGCGCATCTGACACACGCCCTGCTTGCCGAATACTAGCCATACCTATTTGGAAAGTTTGATGCGCCGTTTCCAGATTGCCCGCTGACCACAGGGCAAGCCCGAGTAACCCGGTAGCACCGCCGCGCCAAGAGGCAGCCTCTGAATCTCCTGATTCTTCCATAGCATCGAGCAGGTCGAGCGCGCTACGGGCATGCTGTACTGCCGCCCGAACATCCCCCGAAGCTTGGGCATAGGTTGCCCATGACAACGCAATTCTGACGGGTAAAATGCGCACCTCTGCGGTATTACTAACAACAACCTCAGGCGCAGCGTCACGGGTACTATCTGCAGTTAAGTGTTGAAGCAGGTGTTGCGTATGGGCTAGGTGCGTTTTAGCTTGCTCGAGCCGTCCGGTCATAAACGCAACATTGGCACGTTCTATGGTCAGGAGTGGCCTGTTCCCAACAACCTCATCTGGTAACGCCGTTAGTTTTGTAAAGAGAGTTGTGTCTTGACGCTGTTTGTGGAGTGTTGGCACAAGTTGTTCTAACAGATCAGCAGCCCGCGCAAAAGCGTTTGCCGCCAGCGCGTGATCCATCGCCTCAGTTAAAAACCCCTGCTGCTCGTACCACGTGCTGGCGCGCAAATGTACGTCAGCCACCTGCTCCGGCTGGGTTTGCTGCAGGCGCGCCTGCAACATCTCAGCAAAAAGATGATGATAACGGTACCACTGGCGCTGCTCGTCTAAGGGAATGATGAACAAGTGACTGCGCTCGAGCAGCTCGAGCACTTCCTGCCCATCATCAAGTTCACAAACAGCATTACAAAGTGACCCCGTCAAGCGCGTCAGGATTGAGGTTTGTAGCAAAAACATCTGTACCTTGTGAGGTTGTTGCGCGAGCACTTCCGTAAGCAGATAATCAAACACAAAACGCTGATTGCCCACCACGTTCTCAGCAATATGAGACGCACTATCCACGTTTTCTGTATGTCCCCGTGCTGTACGTCCTTGTAACGAAAGTGCCGCCATTTGGAGGCCCGCAATCCAACCCTCGGTACGGGCCTCGAGCACATCAATATCTGCCTCAGCCAAATCTAACCCCATCACCTGCTTAAAAAACTGCTGGGCTTCTGCTGCCGTAAAGCGCAAGCTAGCTGCGTGCAGTTCGTTCACCTGCCTGCGCACCCGCAAGCGCGGCAACGCTAACTCCGGCTCCTGCCGACTGGTGATAACAAGGTGAACTTGAGGCGGCAAATGCTCAACTAAAAACGCCACCATTTGCTGAATCGCCTCTGATTCAATGACATGGTAGTCGTCTAGCACAAGTACAAGCTGTCTGGTCAGGGTGGCAAGGTCGTTGATGAGCGCGGTGCTAACAAGCTCCGTTGAAGGAAATTGCGCTGACTCGAGCATTGTCACAGCACTACCGCCAAGTCCCTCCTGAACCGTCTGCAAGGCGCGCACCATGTACATCACAAAGCGGGTGAGGTCATTGTCGCTGGCATCTAACGACAACCACGCAACGGAGTCCGCACGCTCATAAAGCCACTGACTAACCAGCGTCGTTTTACCAGACCCCGCAGGTGCGGTAATGAGTGTAAGTTTATACGCGGATGACGCCACTAAGCCCGTTTGTACCTGCTCGAGCAACCGTGGTCGCGCCACACTCACTTCTGGCGCAACAGGTTGATAAAGTTTGGTGGCAAGCAGAGGAACAGTCATGAGATTAAGAGCTGTCTAACGCTTTTGCTATTTTATGCGTGATGATGTTTGTCAATGCGCTGATGCTCTCTACAGATTATCGTTTTAGTGAGACGTTTGTAGCCTCTTTGAGGACATCTACCAAAGCCCTACACAACATCATCTCATCATACTTATCCGCTAGGCTATGAGCTGATGACGCAACTTGTCTCGAGCGACTTCTATTGGACCCTCTTACAACCGAGTACCCTCGCCAGTGTATTTCTTATTTTTGGTATTTTGCTGCTGAGGTTGGGGCGCTGGCGCTTTGGACGCTGGTGGTTAGGTTGGGCTGGCATGTTTGTGTTTGTGCCAACGCTTTTACCCATTGCAGGTGTGCTGGGTAGCGTCCTCGAAACACATACCACACGCCCTTCACCCCTGCCCAGTGAGGTTACAGGCATCATCGTTTTAGGAGGCGCGGTGCGTCCACCGCTCACGTTTGCGCATGACCAACTCTCACTGAATGACCGCGCTGAAAGAGTGCTGGGCGGCGCTGCTCTTGCCCGGCGCTACCCCAATGCACGGGTTGTCTTTACTGGCGACGGCGCAGCGACCTTTTTTGATATTGAAGATAACTTGGGGCTGTTTGATGGGATTAGTAGCGGGAGGCTCGAGTTCGTCGCCAGTTCACGCAGCACCTACGAAGATGCCCTATTGTCGCTTAACCAAGTCCAACCCCAAGCAGGTGAAACATGGCTGTTGGTGACATCCGCCTTGCACATGCCTCGAGCTTTAATCATGTTCCAAACGCAAGGTTGGCAAGTCACACCCTACCCGGTGGATTACCGTGCAGATGCGTATGAACTGCCCTCCCTTGCGGTAGGTAACAGGCTTGCTTACTTAGATGAGGTTGTCCGGGAATGGGGCGCGCTGTGGGTGTACTACCTCAGCGGGCGCACACAGTCACTTCTGCCTCAGCTAAGCTTGTAGCTAGTCCAAACCCGCGGCTTCACGCACAGCTCTAGCAATGTTAGACACGTCTTCGTCGCCGTAGCCGCGTTTTAGAAGGCCTGTCTCGAGCTGCTCCACATACGCTGATACTGGGATGGGCACACCTAAGTCTCGAGC
>JBCCOX010000580.1:0-3603 GCA_039025155.1 Deinococcota bacterium
CCTTATTTGACGTACAACCTTGCACATCAATGACCTGTAATACGAAATCCGCTTATATCTCGAATAATGCCTAAAGGCATCATCTCGTCCAGCGCGGATTTCGTAGCTTATCTTACCTGCTCTGGCAGGGGTTGATCCCTTCGGGAATCAACCGGATTTGGTATAATAACACTTCATAAAATTGCCACTTGTACCAATGGCGTAAACCAGATGGCGCAGGTGATATAAGATAGTGGCATGACTGTTACACCGTCTCAGCCAGCACTTGGGTCTCGAGCAGCAGCTGGGTCTCAGGCAGCACCCGAGCAACTTACCGCTATCCCACAAACCATGCGCGCAGTTGTGTTGCGTGGTGCTAGCGAAGCACATCTTGCCCTCGAGCAGGTTCCAGTCCCCCGACCTAGTTGTAGGCAGCTTTTGGCTCGAGTGGACGCAGCGGGCATCTGCACGTCGCTGCTTAAACTCATTTCTCAAGGACGCGAGCATCCTTATTTATATGGCTGGGATTTAAGCAGCTATCCGCTTATTTTAGGCGATGAAGGCTCAGTCACCTTGGTTGAGGTGGGGGCAGATTTGCGCGGGCGTTACCAAGTGGGTGAGCGTTATGTGGTGCAACCTGCTGTTGACCACGCACCCATCAATCACTTAGAGCGCTATGCAAATCATGGCCGCGGGGTGCATAAAATTGCTGTGGGCTACACATTGCCGGGGCATTTAGCAGAGTATATGCTTATTCCTGAAGAAGTCATTGAGGCAAGCTGTTTGGTGTCCGTAACTGACGACACTGCGTATAGCCATGCTAGCTTGGCAGAACCACTTTCATGCGTGGTGTCAGCGCAAGCCCACCATGTGCGTGTTGAGCAGGATAGTCCACTAACGGCTCGAGTGGCTGCTAGCGGTCTCAAATCTGGTGGTCTTGTGGTTGTCATTGGTGCAGGTGCGATGGGCCGAATGCACGTGGATATTGCGCTGTCCCGAAGCCCCCGGGCAGTGGTGGTAGTGGATGTGCTGCAAGAACGTCTCGAGCTATGTAAGCAGCTCTTTGCTAGCAGAGCTAGCAGCCGCAGCATTGCGTTTCATACGCTGTTATCAAAGGATGATCTCAATGAGCAGCTTAGGGCCATCAGTGAACGCGGTGCTGACGATGTCATCGTTGCTGTTGCTGTGCCCAAAGCCATTCAAGACGCACAAACACTGGTGGCTAGGGGCGGCGTCCTCAATTTGTTTGGCGGCCTCAAACGGCAAGACGCCCAGCTTGCACTGGATACAACCAAAATTCACTACGACGAAATTATTATCACTGGGTCTTCAGGGGGTACAGCTTGGGACCTAGCAGAAAGTTTGGCGCTCATGCAGCAAGGGACTATTGATGCCAGCGCTCACATCACCCGCATCGCTGACTTGGCACACGCCAAAACGCTGCTCGAGCAGGTTCGCAACCAAGACATTGACGGTAAAGCTATCGTGTACCCGCACCGACCAACAGCTCGCATTCACCAAGTGGACCGCTGGACGGCTACTGATGAACAGCAGTATCTCAACAAAAGTGGCGCATCCTAAATGACGCAAAAATGTTACATCACTGTGTTCTATATCGTGTTCTATACTGCGTTCTATGGCTAACTACACAAAAACATATGTGGGGTTTGGCTTTGGCCCTATTCAGGTTGGCCTGTTTGTAGAGCAAGCCCTTCTTGCAGATACGTTCGAGCGAATCGTCATTGGCTACCGCCGGGCAGATATCGTTGCTGACATTCGGGCAACAAGGGGCTACATTGGCTTAAATATCGCCCACGCTGACCGCATTGAACAAGTTTTAATGGGCCCTATTGAGGTGCTCAATATTTACGATGCCACCGAGCGCGCCGTGTTTGTTGAAGCTTTAAGCCAAGCAGATGAAGCTGCTACAGCCCTCTCGAGCGTCGTAGATTACACGTCGCTTAGTCCCACAGGCGACAGTATTGCAGCAATATTTGCAGACGGCCTAGCATTGCGCGCCCAAGAACACTTACAGCAAGAAGATGCTAGCAAGCCTCTGGTGGTCTACACTGCTGAAAACCACAACCGTGCTGCAGAACATTTACACACGCTTGTCTGGTCTAGATTACAAGCTAGGTTGACTGCAGCACAGCTTGCCAAGCTAGAGTCTACAACGGCGTTTTTGAATACCGTTATTGGCAAAATGAGCGGTCTTGTAACTATTCCAGAGGCTATGAGGGGGCATCTTGCACCTATCACAGCAGGTAAGTCGCAGGCTTTTTTAGTAGAAGCCTTTGATGACATCTTTGTGTCAGCCAGTCCCTTTAGGCGCCAGCTTGCGTTTAGCGAAAAACCTCAACTGCAACCTTTTGAAGAAGCCAAACTTTACGGTCACAACGCGACGCACGCGCTTGCTGCTTATCTTGCGCAGGTGCTCGAGGTCAGGATGATGGCGAACTTGCGAGACATAGATGGCATCGTGCCGTGGTTGTTAGATGCCTTTGTACAGGAGTCAGGTGCAGCTTTAATTCGCAAGTACAAAGGGCTTGACCCGCTGTTTACGTTGGCAGGCTACAGTGCTTATGCAGAAGATTTGCTCCAGCGTATGACAAACCCTTTTTTGCGCGATAGCAGTGTTCGCGTTGGGCGTGACCCCAAGCGCAAACTCGGCTGGCATGACCGCTTTGTTGGGGTGATCAGATTATCTTTGAGTCAGCAGGTTGATGCTGGTCGCTACGCTTTTGGCTGTTGTGCAGCGCTAGACGTACTCGGCGAACAGTATGAGGTGCTCGAAGAACTCTGGCAGCCGGATGCTCCCGATGAGCGCAACAAAGCAGCCGTGCTTGAGCTTATTACACTTGCTTGGGCACGCTACCAGCAGTGGCAAGCTGAGGGCCGTCCAGCATTGGATGTGTGGTGGGCAAACGCCACACGATAATTAAAGGGCTCAAGGCGATACTGTTATGAGGAAATTATCCTGATGCGCGCGTCTTGCTCGTCAGGGTGTTGACAGCGTCTGGACGCCATGCTACGTTAATAAGCCGAGCCTCGAGCAGGTGCGGTTATTATCGTGTTTAAAGGCTTGTGTTTAGCAACCTTAATGGCAGCGTGTTCGTCTTAAATTGAAGGATGGAATTCACAGCAAGTATGGGGTCATGCCACCCTAGCTCAATTGGTAGAGCACTCGATTTGTAATCGAAAGGTTGTCGGTTCAATTCCGATGGGTGGCTCCAGTACTTTAGAGCAAGTAGCATGTTGCTAGAAGACTAGTTGCTGGGCAAAGCTGATTGCTGAACGAGGCTGATTACTAAACGAAGCTAATTGCCTAACAAGGCTGCTAAACGCAGTAATGACAAAACGTAGTGTGTTGCAAATAGAAGTTTGTAGAAAAATAGTGTATGGGTAGGTGCCCGAGTGGTTAAAGGGGACGGACTGTAAATCCGTTGGCTATGCCTACGCTGGTTCAAATCCAGCCCTACCCACCATCTTCAGTACAGTGGTTGGTATAGCAACAGTTAGTGCAGCAACCTAAGGTGTTAAGAAAGCAGTGAAGCTCGAGTGCGGAAGTAGCTCAGTTGGTAGAGCGTCAGCTTCCCAAGCTGAATGTCGCGAGTTCGAATCTCG
>JBCCOX010000581.1:0-3583 GCA_039025155.1 Deinococcota bacterium
CTAAAACTGTTGAGGATGGTGGCTTGGGCAACGATACCGCCCGTGAGCCCCACCCCGCGCACCCACGCAGCCCAGCTAGCGTTCGCAAGTACCACAACGGCCAGCGGATGGCCTGCCAGTTCTTTAAAACGCGGGCGCACAAACTGCTCGGCCAGCCAGTCCCGTAGCGCTAGTTCAGCACCACTTGCGCCAATGACCGGAAAGTTACCACGCCGCAAAAACACTAGTGTCAGCGCAAACGCGCCGACTAGCACCAAGACAACATCTCCCAAACGAATGCGGTAGCCCCACAACCCGCGCACCCAGCCCGCCACGCTGTTGTAGCGTAGCGCGTAGTGGACGATGAACAACACAGGTGGTACGAGCAAGGTGGCCGCAACACCTGCAAACGGCTCTGCTGCAAGCATTGACGGCGCGTCACTGCCGACAGCAGCCAGTAGCAAAGCCCCTGCAAGGCTGACGAGCGTCGCCAGCGGCAAGCTGATGAGGCGGTTAGGTAGCACCCCGTAGCCAATGACCGGGAAAATGAGCGCCGCAACCAGTGCTAAGGCGTCCCAGTTAACGCCGCCACCAGCCACAACTCCTAAGCCAAGCACTGCTAGCGCGATGAACGCACCCCACAGACCGGGGTAGAGCGTGACAAATAGGATAAGCCCAGCTACAATGCCTACAGCACTGGCAGCGCGCCACAAGGGAATGCTGTCGTACTCGAGCAAGGCCACTTCACCCACCGTAAAGCCATCGCGCGCTAAGCCTGTGACGAGGCCGTCAACAAACGCCTCGGTACTGGCAAACATGTCGCCCACGGTTTCTTTGGTGTAAGGGCGCACGTAAAGTAAGCGCGCGCCGCGTTCGTTGGCAGCGAGTAAGTACTTTTGAACAACTTCTTCGGGCTCTAAGGTGTTGAGCCAGTCTTGGTTAATCCCAAACACCCGCGTGTTGGGCACGCGGCTCACAATATCTTCCATGCCGTCTTGTTCAGTGCCTTCAATGACACCTGTGAGATAAGGTTGTGAGGCAGTTACAAGGTCGTCGAGTCCGTTGGGATTGCCAGCGACTTCCACACTAGCGTGAATTAAATAAGATGCTTCACTTGGAAAGTCTGTGCCAACGTCACGCAGTCCGGGAAAGTTACGTGGGCGGTAAGCGATGACCCAACCCGCGTCGTGCCACATCTCAAGTTGGTCGGGTTTGAGGCTAGCCGGGCGGGTGCGGCCGTCACCCGGGTAAAGCTGCCACGTGCGCCCCGCAAGTTGTACGGTTTGGGCGTCGGGTGCATTCTTGTCAAGGATGCTTGTGAATGTTTCTGGCGCGGCGTCTAGATTGCTAATCAGTGTGCTTGAGCCCGGTACAGTTAGCCCCTCTTCCTGACCCTGACTCAAAGCCTCTGCCCGAATTTCATCGCCAAAGCGCAAAGCAATGTCGCCCTCAGCAGCTAAGCTTTCAAAGGTTTCTTCGTAGAGCGCAATGCCGTTGAGTCCTAACGCGCGGTAACGTTCACCAAGTTCAAAACTGCTTATACCCAAATAATCTGCTTGTTCAGCCAGCGCCACTTCGTCCATCAGCAAGGTGACATGGCGGCTGCGTCCCTCCACCTCACTGCGCCGCAGCGCCAATCCAAACGCCGGAACTAAACTGAGGCCAACAACACTCCACAACAAGATACGCACGGCCTGATTGTATGCTTTATAACGCCATTTGGGATGTTATTTACTTGCCAAGTTGTTAAGGACAAGCGCATCATAGATATTGAAGGTGTGAACCTACAAATTACGTTGATGTCAGTTAATGTCAATTGACATCAATGATTGATGACGACAACATTTGAGTTAAGACATGCTCATGGCCTCTCTACATGCCCACAATTACAATTCGTTACCAAAAATAAAATAAACTGTAGATAAACGGGGTCTAAACTGATGCAACTAAAGATAGCGAAAGGATATCTACGATGAACTTTCCTGAAACATTTGAGTGGGGTACGGCAACCGCTGCCTATCAAATAGAAGGGGCTGCTACTGAAGACGGCCGCGGTGCGTCCATTTGGGACACGTTTAGCGCCACACCGGGCAAGGTCTTTCAGGGGCACACGGGTGCGGTTGCGTGCGATCACTATCACCGTTGGCAGACAGATTTAGACCTGCTTAGTGATTTGGGTGTGACAGCTTACCGCTTTAGCACCGCGTGGCCGCGAATCCTGCCACGCGGCTACGGTACAGTTAATAGCAAAGGCTTGGACTTTTATGACCAGCTCATAGACGGGCTTTTGGCGCGTAATATTAAACCTTTTGTAACGCTTTACCACTGGGATTTACCGCAGGTGCTCGAGGACCGTGGTGGTTGGCGCAACCCCGACATCAGCGAGATTTTTTGTGAATATGCCCATGCCGTTGCTGAGCGCTTGGCTGGGCGGGCGTTTGCCTATGCCACCATGAACGAACCGTGGTGTATTGCTAGCTTGGGTCACGAACTTGGCGAGCATGCACCGGGTCTTCAAGACCGTCAAGCTGCGCTAACAGCAGCCCACAACGTCCTGCTAGCTCACGGTAAAGCTTTACCCGTCTTACGGGAGCACGCGCCTAGCAGTCAGCTTGGTATTGTCCTCAACCTTATGCCGAGTTACCCAGCAAGTGACAGTGATGACGACATAGCAGCAGCCCGCGCGTTCGACGGCTGGTTTAATCGTTGGTATTTAGACCCGCTGCTCACCGGCGAGTACCCCCAAGACGCTTGGCAAAGCTACGGCAATGACGTTCCAGATGTGGCCTCACAAGATGCTGCCATCATCAGCAAACCGCTCGATTTTTTAGGTGTTAACTATTACACACGGGCGCTGGTGCGCTACAATCCGCAAGCAGCTTTTCCCTTTGCACACGCGCTAGCACCAGATGACCCAGCGCGTGACCCCGCTGACTACACCGACATGGGCTGGGAAGTGTATCCAGACGGCTTGTATGATCTGCTGACTGACCTTGCTAAGCGTGACAATTTACCGCCACTGTACATTACTGAAAACGGGGCGGCGTATCCAGATGAGCTTCGTGCTGATGCCGTTGAAGATAGTGCTCGAGTTGCCTACTACGATCAGCACCTAGCAGCGCTAGCTAACGCACTTGCAGATGGTGTAGACGTGCGCGGCTATTTTGCGTGGAGCCTCATGGACAATTTTGAATGGGCGCATGGTTACAGCAAGCGTTTTGGGCTTTACTATGTAGACTATGATACGCAAGTGCGTCTTCCTAAAGATAGCGCCACATGGTATCAGGCGTTGATTCGGGCTAGGTCTTAATTACACAGGTCTTAATTACAGGTGTTATCTAAGTGCTGTCACAAGCATACCTTCACCAAGACATCTACGCTGGTACACCTAAGTTGATACACCTAAGTTGATACACCTAAGCTGATACGACCCTTATACGACCAACCATGCTCTCGAGCAATGCCACACTTGGCTTAAGGTGGAATGGATAACGCAATTATCGTTTATTCATCTGACGGCTGCAGATGCGTAAATATTGCCTAACATGGCCCTGTAATGATGTAAGATTGGCCTGTAGGTTTCTTCAAAAGGTCTATTTATGAA
>JBCCOX010000582.1:0-3583 GCA_039025155.1 Deinococcota bacterium
CTTCCAAGAAGCCAAACGCGAACTTGACGGCGCAACCCTCACCACCATTCACGGCTTCATGATTGCCTGCCTCAGATTGGTTGCCCCCCACCTCAGCCTTGACCCAGACTTTAGCGTGCTAGGCGAATGGGAAGCACAAGCCATTTTTGAAGAAGAGCTAGCCTCACTTCGCTATTTGGCACAAGACACATCAAGTCTAGCCACTAGCACCCAGCAGGGTGAACACGCCCTAGCCCCTGCGTTCCGCACGCTGGATGCTGCCCTTGCTACACCCACCAACGACGGTAGCGAAGCGGCTGATGCCAGCCTCGTACAACTCTTTCGGCAACGCTCGCTCAGTGAACAGTTTGAGTCAACTGAGGGTGCGGATAACGCTGCACTTTTAGCCATTTATGAGCAAGTTTACAGACGCTACCGCGTACGTTTGGGCGCACGATTGTTGCCACCATCTGAAATTGAACGCTGGGCGCTTATTATGGTGCGTAGCCGTCCAGCGTTAGCCCGTTTAGCTGAGCGCTATCACGTGGTGTTAGTGGATGAGTTCCAAGATGTTAACCCGGTGCAAGGGGCGTTTTTTCGGGCGCTCGAGGCAGCCAGCATCACTATAGAGGTTGTCGGCGATCCCAAACAGTCTATTTATGGGTTTCGCAATGCCGACGTGGGCGTGTTTCGGCAAGCTCTGTCTGAAGGTGAGGTACTGCCCAGCCTCGACCAAACGCGCCGTCACAGCCAAGTGGTGCTACGCCTCCTCAACCGCGTGACCAGTGCGTTTGCACAACGTGGCTGGGGCTTTAGCGAGCTAGAAGCACCAGACGTTAGCGCAGCAGGTGCGCAAGCAGACGTACGTGGCAAAGTTGCCCTGCACTGGGTTCAGGGTGAGGCTCCCATCGCTGACTTACGCAAGTACGAAGCGTGGGTGCTGGCTAAGCAACTGCGCGAGCTTAGCCGCGACTATCCAGTGACTAAAATGGCCGTGCTGGCAAGGTCGTATGACGGTTTGCGTCACATGGAAGACGCGCTGAGTCGTGAGGGCTTGCCCTACGTGCTACTCCAAGGGCGCGGTTATTTTGAACGCATCGAAGTGCGTGACCTCTACCACGCGCTGCGGGTGGGTATTGAGGCTACCCTGCCCAGTTTGGCAGCATGGCTTAGGAGTCCGTTTGCCGCACTTGACCTCGCTGATGTTGACCAGCTTTTACAAGCAGATGATCCTAGTGGCCAGCTCGAGGTCATGTTTCCAAAAGTCTATAACCGCCTCGAGCAAATCCGCTTGCAAGTACGCGCCAACCCGCTGGACGCCCTTAAATTCCTCATCCGTGAGCCGTTTATTGACGGCAAGCGCTACATTGAATTTTTGGATGACCGCGCGAGGGAAAACGTGGACGCGCTGCTGTTTACGGTGGCCCAACAACCCCCTAGCAGCATTGAGGTGCTACTAGAACGGCTCGAGCAACTCAGCCGTCAAGCGGACGCGGGTGATGTGCCTCAGAGTGGGGACGGTATTGCGCTTCTTACCGTGCACCGTGCCAAGGGGCTCGAATGGGACGTGCTCGCCGTCTTTGACGCTGGGCGGGCAACTTATCATCCAGTCGAACCTGTCATTATTAACACGGAACCTCTCAAGCTAGAGGCTGCCTCAAACAAAGGTAGAAGCACAACTGATAAGGGCATTGCCAAAGGTCTCGTCTCACTACGCGGCAGTGACAGCTATGATTTGGCTCGAGCCTACCTTAAAGCCAAGGGCGACCAAGAAAGTTTCCGCCTTTTATATGTCGCTTTGTCCCGTGCGCGTGATGTGCTGGTAGTCACTGGTAGCGGCTCCAAAGGTCGTACCAGCGGTTGGGTCGGTGCCTTTGAAGCGCTCGAGCTAGGCCCCAGCGCCATGTCTTACAACCGCCCCGACTTTGTCCTGCAGCATCACTCGTTTGATGATGGCGTAATTACCCCCGTGCCCCCTGTCAGCACACACAGCGTCCGCGAACCCTCTGCATGGATTGACCGCAGGTTCAGCTTAAACGCCTATCCGCCAGTCTTTTCACCGACAGGGCTTAAACAAAGCAGCGAGCAACATGAAAAACTCCCCTTTAACGACCCAGACGAAGGTGAACGCCTCCCCGGTGCTGGGCGCACGGTGGGGACGCTTGTCCACTATGCCATCCAGCAAAACTGGCGTCCAGACAACGACACCCACATGGCCAACTTGCGCGCCCAAGAAGTTATGTTCCCGTTTACGCCCAGTGAACAAAACGAACTTATGGCAGACGTTGGCAAGCTCCTTGCTAACTATCACAGTTTGTTAGGTGAGGCGCTTCCTGCACTCAAATCACGCAGTCACGACTATCCTGAGTTACCAATGGCGCTCCCACTTGGCACAACTGTCTGGCAGGGCATTATTGACCGTTTTTATTGTGCAGGCAATCAGTGGTATCTTGAAGATTACAAAACCGACCAAGAAGTTAACGCCGCGCAGTACTACCCGCAACTGGCTTTTTATAAACGTGCCATTGAACAAGTTCGAGCTGTATCACCGCAGGTGCAACTGGTCTTTTTGCGAGCTAAGCAAGTTGTTGAGGTTGCCCCTGAAGTTTTAGATGATGCACTTGACGCGATGCTCGAGGCCATGAACACACCTTAACGAAACATCTCATAAGCGTCCAACAAACGTCCTGAGCATTCTCATACAGCACCTACCTTGTGACGGTAGGATAAACGTGGAGGCTTACGCACCGCTATCATGACCCCAACCGATGTGAATCCAACACCGTCTGATACATCTATGTCTGATATGTCCATATCTGGCAAACCCGTTATTTTATGTGTGGATGACGACCGTGACACCCGCCGCGCACTCTGCGAGCAGTTGCGCGCAAACTTTGGTGATGATTACCAGATTCAGTCGGCTGCAAGTGCTAAAACAGCGCTCGAGGCCATCCATTCACTTGTCAGTAACACGATTGACATCCCGCTAGTGATTGCAGCAGATGTCATTGATAGCGATGCCGACGGCATAGATGACGCGCTCGAGGGGGGTCTAGGGAGTTCAGCAAGTTCGACTAGCCTCGTGCAAAATGTAGCTGCGAGTAACGGGGTTGCTAGCAGCGGGCGCGCGCTTATTCGACGCCTTCACGACACCTTGCCAGACACTCTGACCATTTTGCTCACCCAACCGGAACAAGCCGCCCAAGTCAGTGCGCGTCTTAGCGACCTTGATGATTTTGACGAAACGCGGCTGTACCGCTATATGGTCAAACCGTGGGAACCTACCGACCTCCGTATTACCGTGGGGCAGGCCTTACGCAGTTTTGTGCAAGCCCGCGAACTACGTGACCAACAGGCTTCACTAGAAATAGCTAACAAAGACCTGCAAACGCTCATTCGCGCCTATGACCGCTTTGTACCTGACGAGTTTCTAGCCTACCTTGGCAAAACAAGCATCACCGATGTGCAACTGGGTGACCAAGTTGCCCAAGAGATGACCATTTTGTTTTCAGACATTCGTGACTTCACCAGCTTGTCTGAAAAGATGACCCCACAAGAAAACTTTAACTTCATCAACGGCTACCTCAGCCAGATGCAACCGTTC
>JBCCOX010000583.1:0-3577 GCA_039025155.1 Deinococcota bacterium
AATAGCGTAGACACGCCGCTACCACCACTAGCAGGTGAAGCAGAAGCCCGCTTGTACGGCTTGCGCCTTTTGCATACCCGCCCCAACGTAGCTAACTTTGCCGAGGGTGACTTGTCAATGTTGTTTTTAAACCGGCTTGACGCACTGGTCGTGTTTAGCGCCTATGAAAATCAGCAAGGGCGTGTTGAGCTGGGGCAGGTTCACCTCGCCCAAATTGCACCGCCGACCTCACAAGAAGAAGACTGGGTGATCGAACCGCCTATGCGTATCCGCGAAGCTGAAGCTGTGAACATTTTAGAGATGATTCGCAGCCTCGAGGAAGAACTGAGTCGTGCACGCAGCGCCCGTGAAGTCCAGCGCAGCAGTCAAGAACGGGCGGTAATCGTGGGACTCAATACCGGTGAAAGTACGGTAGAAAGTGACGCGCGTTTAGCAGAACTAGCAGAACTAGCCCGTACTGCTGGGGCGGCTGTAGCCTATGCCAGCAAACAACAACGCCACAGCCCCGACCCCAAAACGCTCATTGGGGCAGGTAAGTTACAAGAATTGGTATCCAAGGCCTACCACGAAGATGCCGACATGCTCATTTTTGACCGCGAACTCAACCCAGCCCAAGCACGCGATATTGCCGAAGCCACCAAGCTCAAAGTGCTTGACCGGACTCAGCTTATTTTGGATATTTTTGCCCAAAATGCCAAAGGTCGTGAAGCGCAGGTACAAGTTGAGCTGGCGCAACTTCACTACCAACTTCCCCGCTTAGCCGGGCGCGGTAAAGCCATGAGCCGTTTGGGAGGCGGTATCGGTACGCGCGGTCCGGGTGAAACCAAGCTCGAGCTAGATCGCCGCCGTATCCGCGACAGACTGGCGGCGCTAGAGTCCGAAGTTGATGACATTAGTGCCCACAGAAGTCGCCGCCGCAAGTCGCGCACGCAGTCACGCACGTCGGTTGTAGCGCTAGTTGGCTACACCAATGCTGGCAAGTCTACGCTTTTTAACCGCCTTGCCAAAGCGGACGTGCTGAGCCAAAATAAGCTCTTTGCAACCTTGCGCCCAACCACTCGTGAAGGCTGGTTACCCGGCTTGGGTGAGTGGGGTGGCAAAGTGCTTTACACAGACACAGTGGGGTTCATTCGGGATTTGCCAGATGAACTGGTGAATGCGTTTCGGGCCACGCTCGAGGAACTGCATGATGCTGACCTGCTGCTGCACGTGGTGGACGGTGCTACCCCCGGCGTAAGTGACCGGGTTGATGCTGTGAACCGTATTTTGGATAGTTTGGAGCTTAATGTTGAACGGCACATTGTGCTCAATAAATGTGATTTAGTTGATGAGGCTAGGCTTGAGCAACTGCAAGCCCGTTACAACGCATTAAGCGTGTCAGCAACGACCCGTGCTGGACTGGACGACCTCAAAACTCACCTTGCCAAGGCTATTGAAGGTGAGGCGTTTGAACCTGTGCCAGACGATGTGTCAGCAACTTATAATGTCCTTGCTTCCTGAGCGAAACAAGTCGTAAATTCCCTGTACTAAAAGTGGCTTTAATCAAGATAATAAACACTCGTATAGTTGATGTAGCGAGTGTTTATTATCTGTTTATTTTTATTGATGGATGTGCTCGAGGCTGCCCATCAACCACATGAATACATCTGTAGCTCACGAAGCGTTCCTTTTTAAACCTGTTGCGTCAATGTACCTCGTATCTAACCAAGCTTGTGAGAACGTCATACGCAGCAAAACTTGTATGGAGACGTTTAACACTAAGGGTTCTATGAAACCCGCCGTTACAATCTACAGCTTATCTACCACAAAGTAGTTTATGCTTATGAGCGATATGACGACTTCTCTTGCGCGTATGCGTTTTTGCTTTCTCATTTTGATGGGTCTTGTAACAGCCTGTAACGGCACTGACCCCGGACAGATTTTGCTCTCAACAGGTGCAGTAGATATTAGCCTTGGTGGTAAATCTTTTACCATTCAAAATACTGGCCCGGTTGGCTCAACCCTGAATTGGCAGCTCACAGTTGCTCAAAATGGCGGCAACCCAACTGCTTCCGACTGGTTTACGCTCAGTATTGAGCAAGGCGCACTTGCCGCTGGTGAAAGTCAAGCTGTTGTCATTGTGCCTGAAAGTGACCTTACCGAAGGAACTTACAACGCAACTGTGACCGTGAGCGCAAGTGGTGAACAAGAACAAGTTCGGGTAAGTGCTATTCGTAGCGGCGACATTACAAGTTGTATTGCCCCAACGATCACCGCCAGACAGCGCGCGTTAACACCACGGTTTCCTGAACGAGAAATTTTGGTGCGCTACCGGGATACAACATCCACGTACGAAAGCGCAGCTAAGCGCTTGAGCAGTCAATACAAGCTCAACACAGTTGTTTCTGGCGAAGGCATTGTGCCAGATGTTGTCGTCGCTGAAGACGGCGCACGTGATGACCTTATCGCCCGTTTGTCACGCGATCCAGATATACTCTACGCTGTCCCAAACGATGTACTTAGCTTGCAACAAACCCCAACAATTCCCATACGAGCTATTAGACCAAATGACGCACTCTACAGCTTGCAGTGGCACTTAAACGATTTTGGTATTCCGCAAGCTTGGGCGCTGGAAACAGGTAAAGGCAACGTGACTGTAGCCATCATAGATAGTAGCGTAGACACCGATCACGAAGACCTCATCAATGCACTTGTACCCGGCTGTGATCTGTTTGACCGCGATGACGACCCCAACCCCGGTCCCTTTGACCCCGGTGGCTTTAATACCCGCCCCACACACGGTACGCATACTGCAGGCATGGTAGCAGCAACGGGCAATAACGGTATTGGGGTGGCCGGCGTTGCCTTTAGCGGCGTACAAATTTTGCCGGTCAAAGTTTTTAATGATGCTGGCGTAGGCGCCCAAATTGATGACCTTATCAACGGTATCCGCTGGTCGGTAGGGCTGGCTGTGCCCGGCTTTAACCCCAACCCTCACCCTGCTCAGATTTTAAACCTTAGTTTGGGTACACGCGGTCAAAACGCTGCCATAGATGAAGCTGTTGCTGAGGCTGTAGGTGCAGGTGCACTAGTCATTGCTGCTTCGGGAAATCAAAGCCTGAGTAGTGAAGTGCTTACGCCTGCCAATGCTGAAGGTGCGCTGTCAGTTGGTTCAGTAGACAGTGATTATCTGCGTTCAGATTTTTCTAACTATAATCAAAACGAACCCCAAGTTGACCTTATGGCACCTGGCGGTAAACTTGTAGGTGCTAGCGATGACTTCTGCGCTAGCGGTTCTGACGACAATATTCTAAGCACCTTTGCTGGCGATAATTACGGTTGCCTTGCAGGTACCTCTATGTCGTCACCGTTTGTGGCAGGTGTGGCCGCGCTCATCTGGAGTCAAAATCCGGACTTTACTGCCGAGCAAGTTACCGAAAGAATGCTAACTTCAACATTTACCACACCCGGTCAAGACCCCTTCCAGTATGGTGCAGGTGTTTTGTGTGCTGACCGTGCGCTAGGTGCAGCTACCCTCTGCGGCCGCTGACCTTCGCAGGAAAAATAGGATTTCTCATGTAAGTCACTAGACAGGCTC
>JBCCOX010000584.1:0-3547 GCA_039025155.1 Deinococcota bacterium
CATTTAAGCCAGCCCTGATAAGACTTTCTCGGTCTCTGATGTCGTGAGTTTAGCAATCATAGGCCGAATCTTGCTGCCGCTGACATACATACCGCTTTGCCCCTTGAAAGCTTCAGCAAAAGCACCGTCGTAGAGCTTTTTGCCCCCGACTGTCGGCTCAGGGAAAAACAAATTGCGTAAGGGCACAAGCCACACCGGCATCCCGCTACCGCTAGTCATATTGGTTTTGTTGGGACCTGGGTCAACATTGACAATTCTGATACTCGACCAGTTTTCTTCCCTAGCCAAATCAGTCATCAACAGCGTGAGTGCTAGTTTGCTCATCATGTAAGAGCCTAACAGCTTGACAAATTTTGTTGGCTTCACAAATTCATCAACTTCAAGCGCTTTACGTTGATGTAACCCACCCGTTACTGTGTTGATGATGAAAGGTGATTCTGCGGACTCGAGCAAGGGTTTTAGGTGATTCGCTAAAGCGTAAGGCGTCAGCGTATTGACTTCATAATGCATTTCATTGCCTTGTGGCGAGGTGTAGAGCTTGTCTAACAGCACACCTGCATTGTTGAATAAGCCGTCTATGTGGGTCCAACTTGCTTTGATGCTTTCGGCGACCTTCTCAACCGCCTCTTGATTGCTAAGGTCTGCGTAAAAGAAATCAAGATTGTCTTCTGTACCAAGTGCGTTGATTGCGTCCTGTTTTCTTGCTTCGTTCCTAAGGATTAAGCCTACGTGGTGTTCGTCTTGTAGCAGGTGTTTGGTTAGCTCGAGCCCAATACCTGAGTGCCCACCTGTGAGTATTATGTTCATCAGATAAACCTTCCGTAAGCTACAAACGCTGCCACTGCCAGCAGCACAACATTGATAATGATCGACTGCGCCCCGTAATTTCGTTGCACATGCAGGATGATTGCCCCAACCATCGTCAAGACCAAGCCTGCTGACGCCCTTGGCGTCAGCATTACTGTTCCAGATACAAAGTTGACGTGACCGCCTAAATCTGCCAAACCACCAACAATCGGTGCTAGGAAAATCGCATTACCGCTTTTTCGCCAGATCAATATCGAGCAAATGAGCATGATTACACCAAACCACAGTAGGTTAAAGCCATGCTGACTAAGTATCGCGCCAACAGCATCAGGATAGGCAAGTTCAAAACTGCTAGGCTCGACGGCATCCGCAATACCACCAAAGCCCTGAGCGATGTTACCCCTATTAACGAAATTGATGGTTAGAACACCTGCAAGGGTATAAACAGCCCCCCAGATAAACCACAAAACCGATGAAACTCTGAGCAATGACTTAATGAACACTATCATATATAATTTTAAATTTATTAGTCAAATAATATATGAATTTTTCTGTATTTTATCTACTTCTTCGCCTTCTTTTAGCAACTCCACGAGTACCTATTACAGATACTTACAGTGACGAAAGGTGTTAGCAACATCTTTAAGGGTAACCGTAAAAACAGCCTGAGCAAAACTATCGACAAGATCAAGCAGCTTGTCTGGACGCATGGCTTTGACATAGGCTTTGATCTTGCTAAAGAGAAACTCAATGGGATTGAAGTCGGGTGAGTAGGTAGGTAAATACAAGAGGGTACATTGAAACTGCTCAACTAAGGCTCGTACATCAGCACCTTTGTGAACGGTCCAGTTGTCAAGCACTAAGATACTAGCGGGAGCTAAGTTGGGGAGTAAGACCTCACGCAGGTAAGTTGTAAAGGCAGCTTTGTTGACACTACCTTGATGAACGAAGCAGTGCTTGGGGTCAAGGTTGTTGCAGCCTACTGCTGCAATCAGACTGACCCGCTACTTACTGCCTTTAGGAGCTTGGTCGACTGCCCGCTCAGCCAGGGGCGCACGGGCGTACTCACGACTCTGGTCGAGATAGCTGCTGGTTTCATCGCGTTTAACGTAGCGGATCACGGTTAGACGGCTTACCTCAAATCGTCTCGCTACTGCTACTCTCCCAGCCTCACAGGCTGCTACGATTCGTTTTCGTAAATCCAGTGAGTAACCCATGCTGAAGTGTATCATTCGGTCGTGCGGTTGATATACCTTTAGCTCGATAGTTAACTTAAGCTCAGCTTTACAAGGGTATGAATGTGTTGCTCGAGCACGTCAGGTGCTTGCCGAGGTAGCCAGTGGCCATAGCCTTTAAGTTTCCTAAGCGGCAAGTTATAGCGCGCCGCCGCCCGCTGACTATCTGTTACTGGCACAACTAAATCCCGTGTTCCATGAACAAGTTGCACAGGACAAGCCAAATCTGCCAATATCGGCGCGTCGTGATGACGGTGGGCAAGCCAGCCAACCTCAGACCGTAGCCAGCCCATAAACGCAGCAGGCAAACTCAGCTCGGTGGCGGCAACTTCATCAAACAAGCTGGCGTCTACCTTGCCGCTGAGCACCACTTGGCGCATAAGAACGCGCAGCACGCGCTTGGAACTTAGCAGCGGGTTCACCAACGCCTCAGCCACACGTGCTTGTAATCCTAGTTGTAAAAATATCCCCGGGAAGGGAATCATCCGCAGGCCGTAACTGCTCACGAGTAGTAAACTTGCCACTTTATAGAGGCTGTCACAAACGTAGCGAAGCGTAATTGCCCCACCCATTGAAAACGCCACGATGTGACATTTAGGAATGTCTAAAGCATCTATAAATCCAGCCAAAGCACAGGCATAAGCATCGCTGTCATGAACAGGATTGCCATCAGCATCAACAAGTTCATCACTTTTCCCAAAGCCGGGTAAGTCAGGGACGATGACGTGATAGCGTGATGCAAGGCTGCTGGCGAGCGGTCCGTAAGTGAGCAGGCTCGAGCCCAAGGTAAAGCCGTGCAACATCACAACAGTAGGACGAGTGTCATCCAAGGTTTCATCAGATGCAAAATAATGCCACTTCCGCCCATTAACATCAATGTCATAAGCTTCTAAGGCGTGCTGAGGTTGCACTAGTTGTGACGGGTCAAGTTGAGGCAGCGCCATGACAGCTCGAGCCTAGCATGAACAGCCAGCGTGCTTACGCAACATCTGTCCTGCTCGAGACCCCATCATCAATCTCTTGTGAATCCACCTGACCGATACTGACGCTGCTTGCACATCTGAGTGGTATTGTCATACTCGTATGCCTGCGACTCACTTTCCAGACACATTAACCATCATGCCACGCGGTCCATTTTCAGCCAGCGTCACCATCCCCGGCTCCAAAAGCCTCACCAACCGCGCCCTGATTGTCGCCGCTTTAGCTCATGGCACAAGCACGCTCAACGGCTGCTTAATCGCCGAAGACAGCGAGGTCATGGTGCGCGCCCTCAACAACCTTGGGATTACCGTTCAGGTTGATGGCAGCACTTTCACCGTTCACGGCGCTGGTGGCACTATTCCCGCTGCAACCGCTGACCTTGATGTCCGTTTGTCAGGTACATCCATTCGCTTTTTGGCGGCGCTATTGAGCCTTGGTCAGGGAATATACCAACTAGACGGCACTTCTAGAATGCGCGAGCGTCCCATTGGCGACCTGCTGACCGCCCTCAACCAACTTGGCGC
>JBCCOX010000585.1:0-3544 GCA_039025155.1 Deinococcota bacterium
AGATGCTGATCTGCCTGATATCGGTAGTGCAGGTCGTGTCCGAAGCATCAAACAACTGCTGCGCGATCCGGGGATTGTCACCGCGATGATCTCAATGGTACTCGCGCAAGCGGTCATGGTGGGTTTGATGGTCATCACCTCACTGCACATGGTGGATCACAATCACACCTTTGAAAGCATTGGGCAAGTTATTTCATCGCATACCTTTGGTATGTTTGCACCATCGATTATTACGGGGCAGCTTATCGACCGTTTTGGTGCATCCAAGGTAATTATTGCTGGCGCGTTTTTACTGGTGTTGTCTGGCATTTTCGCACCAATGTCCATGCATGTATTTCCGCTAGCACTAGCGTTGTTTGTGTTGGGGCTGGGCTGGAATTTTTGTTTTGTAGGCGGCTCAGCACTGCTATCTTCCCAACTGCTGCCTGCTGAGCGCAGCCGCACTCAAGGCATCAATGATCTGCTGATAAACGCAACGTCTGCAACGGCTAGTTTAAGCAGTGGCGCTATTTTTGCAGCAATTGGGTATTTGGCGGTGGGTACGATTGGTGCGGTACTGTCAATGATTCCGTTATTTTTGACGACGTGGTGGATGCTTAACCAGAGTACAAGACAACCTGCTGTGAGAGTGTAAGCAAGTTTTTACAGCAGGTTTACGAGTGCTGTCACAGGGTCATTAACGATTGTGCTGGCTCGAATCTTAATGCTGCTCGAGGTTGTCTTGTGACAATAAAACAATCATGCAATGTTTAAGCGCGTAACGACATCAGCAGCTCGAGATACCTCTCTGCAATATCTTGCCACTGAAACTGTAAAACACGTGCTCGAGCAGCCTCAGCAAAATAATCCTGACCACGTTCTAAGGCTTCTTTGGTAGCTTTTACAAAGGCATCTTTGTGAGGTTCAACGACCCAGCCAGCCTCACCTACAACTTCGGGTAGTGCGCCGCAGTTTGTGACCACAACAGGCGTGCCAAGTGCCATAGCTTCAAGTGCGGGCAGACCAAAACCTTCGTACAAACTTGGGGTTGTAAAGACATCTGCGGCAAGGTAGGCGTTCATAAGTACGCTATCGTCGATATCTTCAAGAATGTGGACATCTTGACCTAATTTAAGTTGATGGTACTGGAGTTGCTCGAGCGTCTTGTCACGCCACTGCGCCCCACCTGCACGCCCTACTTTAAGTAAGGTGATGTTTGGGTAGTCATCTTTGAGGCTGGCTAGATTTTCAAGGAGTAGGTTGATGTTTTTACGGGCAATTTCTGAGCCCACATAAACTAGGACAGGGCCATTGAGCTTGGTACTCAGTTGGGCTTCGAGGTCTGTCTTGGCTCGAGCCCTAGCTTCATCACTGCGGTCTGCCTGAATAAACCGCTGGTCAACACCGTTGGGAATCACCGTAGCGCGCCCAGCCACCTCAGGTAAATGGTGAGCGAGGCGTGCGAGGCAAAAATTTGAGACACAGACGAGTTGAGTTGCGTGTTTTAAGCCGTAAAAACTGCGCATCACTTTGCGCTCACTGAGCCAGTTACGTCCTGCGCTATCAGCAGGAAAATCTGCAATGCCGACGTCGTGCACAATAGCTAAACTAGGAACACCTTGTGTTCTCGCTAGCGCTTCTGCGCCGGTAAGTTGCGGTAGCAGGATAACCTCAGCGCCATTAGCATTGGCTGCGACTGGAAAGTTACGCAGCAGGGGTAAAGGCAATGCCACAAAGTCAGCAGGATGATGCTTAACGCGCTCGCCCCAGTGCCCTAGCAAGCTAAACAGCACCCGACCAATGCCACTTTTGGGGCTGTAGCTATCAAAATTGAGGATGCCTAGCTCGAGCTGAGGTTGCTCTTCTGAACTCATGCTTTGTGGTCAGGGACTTCCGCTGTCTTAGGAACCAATGTTTTGATGACTTTGGCAGGTACACCCACCGCAATCGAATTGGCAGGAATGCTTTTAGTGACTACGGCATTGGCCCCGATGATGGAATTATCCCCAATCGTCACGCCAGGCATGATGGTTGCTTTGTTACCCACCCAAACGTTGCGTCCAATGATAATTGGCGCACACTGAAAGCCTTTTTTCTCGCCGGGTGCGCCATCTAACTCAGAGAAATGATTGTGATCGCGCATGGTAACCATTTCCGTAATGCGCGAAAAGTCGCCAATTTCAATGCGCTCAAACGCATGAATGGTCACAAAACGGCGCAAGGTAACTTGTTTGCCAATTTTAACCGTGCCACCATCTGAGGCTTTCACAATGACGCCCTCACCAAGACGGTAAGTGAGTTCAGCAATGTCTAACGTGCCGCCTGCCCGCCAGCTTTTGAACTTGGGAATGGCCCAGTAGTACCAGTGGAAAAACGTCCGGTAAGCACGGATGAGTTTCATGCCAATAGGGTTTTTCTTAAGCGTGGTTGCCAGCGTACTCAGGTTAAATTTAGACGCGCCTACGTGAGGTTGTTGTTCGATGTTATTTTGGTTAGCCTCGAGTTCTGATTGGTGACTGTCTGCCACGAATATACCTCCTCTGATAATTTTTGTAGTTGTAGTGATTCTGATGCAGTTACGCAAGTTAGACTTGACGGATAACCTAGTAAGCTACCCCTATAACGATGTCAGCTCAGTCTGCTGAAGCTAAGTTGATAATGAGCTCGTCAATAGTTAAGGTGAGCACCTAGTTGAGGCGAGCATCTCGATGGAAGGGTATTAAGAATAGTTAGGACTCACTTACCAACGTTTACGCAAGTTCGGATTGACCCACGTCCAAAACGCATAAAGTCCGGCTGCCAGTTGCCCGTACCAGTTGATGCACGCACCTATAAATGTATCTAAGTTAAGCTGCTCTGCGCCAAGGGTTTCATAAGCGTAGCGGATGCGGTTGAGCGCCCCATGTACTAGCAATAAAAGCGCCATAAACCCCGGAAACCACGCCAGACCAGCGGGCAAAAATAAACTGCTGAGTAGCGAGATGAATACAGCGACAATCATCGCCATAGGTAGCAGTGCTACGCTTAGGGCGTTGTAGTATTCGGCGTTTTGCTTGGGGCGCTCGGCAAAAAGTAGCACGTTGCGCACCCAGCGCCCACGTTTGCGAATGTAACTGCGCAGCGGCCAAGCGTATTCGGTTTCAATTTCGCTAGCAGGTACCAGTAAAATTTTATAGCCAGCACGAAACAATTCTTGGGCAAGGCGGTAGTCAGTGCCCGTGGGTGCGTCAAAATCAAAGCCGCCAATGGTGTCTAGTGCGCTGCGGGTGACGGTGCAGTTACGTCCTAAGATGCCTTTGATGTAGCGTGGCTCGAGCCGTTCCGCTTTTCGCACAAGCGCCCAATGAACCCGCACTGCCCCAATGTTTTGTTGCTCTTGGTTGGGTTTGGATGAACCTGTCACAACTTGCTCACGCTCAGCTAGAATGGGTTCCAACACGTGAGTCAAACTTGCTGTGTCCATGCGGCAGTCAATATCGGTGAGGTAGATGATCTCGCCACTACTTACCGCTAAACACTTGCGGAGACCGCCTTGTTTGCCTTCACCGGGAACTTGCTCGAGCAC
>JBCCOX010000586.1:0-3542 GCA_039025155.1 Deinococcota bacterium
AGCCAGCCAAAGTTGAAGCAGTTTATGAGGCTGTACGCGAACTTGTAGTCCTCACCAAAGTGGATATGGCAAATCAACTCGGTATTACCGTGACCTTTAGCGACAGTGATGGTGACTAGGAAAAACGTTGATTAAGCGGGGCATTGACATTCGTGCGCGGCAAAACCCTATCATTAATGTGATGTTGGAGAAGGTACTGGTGAGGCTCGAGCAGCCCACCCCCGCACTCCCGCTAGCCTTGTTCCGCATTGCTTTTGGTCTGTTAATGCTAGTCAGCAACGTACGTTTTATATTGCGCGGTTGGGTTAGTGAGTTTTACGTAGTACCTCAAATGCACTTTACATATTTGGGATTTGGTTGGGTCAAGCCGCTCCCCGCGTGGGGTATGTACACAGTGTTTGGGCTGCTTTGTCTGCTAAGTATAGGAATTGCGCTGGGACTAGCTTATCGAGTTAGTATCATCAGCTTTTTTGTGCTATTTAGCTACGTCGAGCTACTTGATAAAACCTATTACCTCAACCACTACTACTTCATTTGCCTGTTGAGTTTTTTGTTGATATTTTTGCCTGTGCAGCGGGCGTTATCGCTAGATGTCCACTTTAAGCGCGTACAACCCGCACAGTACCTACCTGTTTGGATGCTGTATGTGCTACGGTTGCAACTGGCGCTGGTTTACGTGTTTGCAGGCATCGCCAAACTCAACCCAGACTGGCTTTGGCGCGCCCAGCCGCTACGAATTTGGTTGCGTACTAACACCGAACTGCCGCTCATTGGTGGGTTGTTTGATTACACCTGGGTCGCGTTTGCAATGAGTTGGGGCGGGATGCTCTACGACCTCAGCATTCCTTTTTTACTGCTCTGGTCGCGTACACGCCCGTTAGCCTACCTAGCCGTGATTGGGTTTCATGTGCTCACGGCGCTCCTGTTTCCTATTGGCATGTTTCCGTGGATCATGATTGTGGCAACGCTTGTGTTTTTTTCAGCAGAGGATGTGAGGAGGGTGGCTCGAGCCTTACATGTCCCTCAGCTCAGTAAGCAGATGACAGTATCACCTACTCGTAAAACGCAATCATCAACCACGAAATCAAGCCGAGGACGCTACGCCATCTTGTTTTTATTTTTTATATTTCAAGTGATGATGCCACTGCGTCACCTAGCCTATCCGGGCAACGTGCTTTGGACAGAAGAAGGCTACCGTTTTTCGTGGCGGGTTATGTTAGCTGAAAAAACGGGCTTTGCAACCTTTACGGTGGTGGAGCACGATACAGACAAGCGCTGGACTGTTTTTCCTAGTGATTACCTAACGCTCCAACAAGCCAAACAAATGGCCTTTCAAGCAGATATGATTTGGCAGTTTGCGCAATTTTTAGAAGCTGAGTTTAACGCACGCGGTCATGACCACATCTCCATTTATGCTGAGGTTCACGTGAGCATGAACGGCCGCTCGAGCCAGCTTTATATTGACCCAGAGGTTGATCTTTTGCAAGTAAAGCACAACTTGCAACCTAAAACGTGGATTTTACCGCTTTTAGCAGATGAGATTTAAGCATCTTGTAGCTAGTATCCTCATAAACGTCCAATTGATGAGCCTGACACGTCTAATTCACGTTATGGTGGCGTTAATATGGTAATTGCTAACAACCTAGAATTTGACCTTATAAGCTATAACCTTATAACCTACGACAGCGTCAGCTCCACCCAAGACATTGCTAAAGCTTGGCTCAGAGCAAGAGATGGGGCAGGGGAGAGGGCTAACCCAAATATACAGGCAGATATTCCTAAACACGTGGCTAGTAAGAACACTATTTTGCGAGCAGTATCGCAACACGGCGGGCACGGGCAACAGCGGCGCAACTGGCAAAGTTACTCTGGCGGGAGTTATCAAACCGTGCTCATTCAGCCAGAGAATTTGCCGCAAGATAGAACAAGGCTAGCGTGCTCGAGCTTGTGGATGGGCTTAAGCATTGCTAGAGAGCTGCGCACCCTAGGCAATGAGGTTTTTGTCAAATGGCCTAACGATCTCTACTGGCACGAGAAAAAAATTGCTGGCATTCTTTGTGAGCAAGTGCGGGGGTGGTTGGTGGTGGGTGTAGGTGTGAACGTACACAACCCCATTCCAGAAACAGCCCGGCGCTTGGAGCATCATGCGCTCGAGACGGTCCATGAACGTGTGCTTACGGGCATCAGTCAGGGTTTGCACGCACTCAATGGACAACAGTCACTTAGTGTTGCGTTTCAGAATGTTGATTTTCTAGCTGGACGCAAGATCCGCTTGCACGCCCAGCAATTGTTAGCCGCTGATGGACAAGTATTAAAGTATCCTACCGACACAAGCTACACCGCTTACGCCGCTGGTATTCACGACACTGGTTGGTTAGCCGTAAACATCCCTGATGTGAATCATAATCGACCTGTGTATTGTCGGGATGGGCGAGTGCTCGCTTGGTAACTTGGTTGTATTGCTAAGCATCTTCAGTTACTGGGTTTGGAGTTTCCTGAGCCACATCTTGTAAATAAATCCCTGCCACAACCAACTCAAAAAATACAGCAAGGCGAATTGTCAATACGGTTCCTACAACAAAGATTGCTATAAATCCGAAAGAACTTTGGAGTAAAGAGCCCGTAATTCGCAATCCGAGATCAAAAACCAAAAAGCCTAAGACATAAAACACAAGTATCCATAGTAAAACATGTCCAAGTACGCGCAAGATTTTACCGCTCTGACGCCTCAGGCTGGCAATTCCTTGTGTAAACGTACCTAATGCTGACCAACGTCCTTGAATAATACCAAAGCCTAGGTAGTGGTAAATAATTTCCAACAAAAAGCTACCTATACTAAAGACAATACCCAGAGTGATAAGCAGGCCAAGGCTGAGACGTCCTACGACAAGTAGAGAAAAGAGAAAGCTGATGCCCAGAATAATCATCTGCAACAAGAAAAACTGGACAAAAGCTTGGTCAAAATGAAAAAAGCCGTAAAGTGAAGGATCATCCTCTTCCAACTTGCCAAGCGCGACACGTTGCTGTCCTAAAAGAATCATCATACTTACAAGAAAAATGATGATATCGAGTACACGAAAGCTAATGTCTCGAGCGGGTAAGCCAATATTTGGCACAAGGTTAAGTGCGCTTAGCCCACCCAAAAAGAAATATCCTAATACTGCGAGTATGAGCGGTGGCAAATACCAATAACGTTTAATGCCATTAATATTTTGCCATGCCATGTCAGTAATATCGCGATAGCTTGCTTGTGGAGATACAACAGCCTCAGTGTTTTCATACATGAAGGCAGCTTATCACTTTTAACAATTATCGGTACAATTTACAAAATCCTTACAATCCTTATCGGTCTTACTGAGAATTGTAAGGATTTTGTTATTTAGGTATTTAGGCATAAGGTTCAATAGGGGAGGTGTCTACAAACCAATGTTGGTAAACTGCCCGCAAGCGGAATACATGTGTCTGTTGAACGCCATAAATAGCCATGAACTCAGCTGCTGAGGCATAGTTACGGAAAGGACCAACAGCACATGTAGTACCAG
>JBCCOX010000587.1:0-3524 GCA_039025155.1 Deinococcota bacterium
GCAACTAACCACGGATAGAGTGCCCGCCGCAACCAAGCTGATGCATCAATAATGAGCGCTAGCACAAACGCACTGACGATGGCAAGACTAAAGCCAAGAGCGGTTTCGAGCAAGGTCATGCGGGTGTGATGTACCAGCACCGGAAACTCGCGTACAAGGGTGCGCCCAACTCGCCACGGTGAAGGTAATACCGTCACCGGAACCTCAGCGTGTTGGCTGTAGAGTTGCCACAGCAACATGACAATCATCCCAAAAAGTAACGCCGGAGCAGTGCGGGCGAGCGGAGTTAGAGGTGAGGTGGGTCTACTCGTACGTTTGGAGAGCTGCCTCGAGCTAGATGCCTGAGATGTCGCCATCAGCCCGAACCCGATTCAGCAGCTAGCAAGTGGTTGAGGAGGCGTTGCTCGAGCCGCTGCATACTTGCATCATGCAAATGCGCGGGGTCTCTGGGGCGTTCAGCGAGAGGTACCTCATAGACAGCAACGACCGTTGCCGGGCGCGCACTCAGCACCACAATCTGGTCAGAAAGTAACAACGCCTCGCGAATGTCGTGCGTAATCATCACTGTGGTTGCACCTAAGTCACCGATGGTACGGCTAAGCCACTGTTGCAAACTGAGGCGGTTAAGGGCGTCAAGTGCGCTTAAAGGCTCATCTAAAAGTAGCAGGTTACGGCTCACCATGACAGTGCGAGCCAGGGCAACACGTTGGCGCATACCACCTGAGAGTTGGGCGGGGAACGCGCTTGCCACCTCGCCTAAACCAAAATCGTGCAGCAGCTCGAGCGCCATCTTCTTCGCCTCAGCTTTATTCATGTGTTGAATTTGTGCGCCTAGCAAAACATTGGCAAGTACCGTGCGCCATGGCAGCAAGCAATCCCGTTGCGGCATGTAGCCAGCAAATCCCAGCGGTGGGAGTGGTTGATCGTCCAGTAACACACGTCCAGAAGTTGGGGTCAGGAGCCCGGCGAGATGCTCGAGCAGCGTACTTTTCCCCGCACCACTTGGCCCCAAAATACTCGTAAACTTCCCGGCTGGAAATCCAAGGGAGATGTCGTCTAAGACGTGCGTATCTTTTAGGGTGTAGCTGTAGCTAAGATTTTCAAGAGTAAGTTCAGGAGCAGCTATCGTTGCGCTGACGCCTCTTGAGACCTTGGAGGGCATTATTTTCGACGATGCAGTGAACATCACACGTCACTCGGGAATTTATGCGGATGCGCCAGCACTGTATCATAAAAAAGCAACTCACAGTCGTAGCATAGTTTCATGGCTGCAAACGCAGCATCTCGCTCAGCATCAGTTGTTACAAGGTGAGCCAGTAGGTCATTGATAGCGTTTTCAGCAGGCTCGAGTACCTCATGAAAACTAAAAAACACCAGCTCGTCATCACCAAACTTGTAAACCTCTTTAAGTGGCTGTTCAATACGCCCACAGATTTCTAGAAAGATGGTTTCACTGGCGCTGAGTGCGGCCACAACCTCTACAAATGATCCCCGCGCTAACTGGTAGTAAAACTGAGTCGTGAGGGCCGTGCAACCTGCGAGTGGCTCGAGGCTATCAAAATCAGCCTCGGTGAGCGAAAGTGCGTTACCAAATGCCTTCAAGCTGTCCAGCGCGCCTGCTTTGGGCGTGAGTTTACGAATCAGATAGTCGGCACTAGCTGCATCTGGCGCTTTAGCAATGGCAAGCCCGTCTAAGCGATGAATCTCACGAATGAGCCAAGCATCCTGCAAGGCAAAAGTGGCAAGCTGAGCGCGGCTAGTTGTACCTGAAGCAAGTCCTTGCCAAAGTGGATGCGTGAGTAATGTCTGGCGTTTTTCATCCAGAACATCACGTTGAGACGCCGTTAAGGTGCCATCTGCAAAACGTCTGCCTAGCCCGTCACCGTAGCGTGCAGGTGGTATGAGCGTGGCCATAAAAAACTCCTTTCAACAAAACTTAGTTACGTCAAAAGGAGAATCAGAGCTATTAAGTGAATGCGGTTTTGGGAAATGACCTACCCGTTGGATATTAACCGACTGTCACGCTCCCTACGCTGGTGCTAACCAGGTCAGGTTCCTAGGGTTGGGCGGTTGCGCCCTCTCAGCTTATCTGCACCCCTGATGACGTTGTAGCTATAAGTTTATGCTTTCGTCAGCGCAATGTCAGCACATGCGCCTACAAATGTGTCAATTTTTGCCCTTGATGATGACGTACTGCCACTTTTGTGTCATGAGACTCACGTGGTTCAGCATCTCAATTTGTAAGACGTGATGGCATCATTTAGCAGTTTCACAACATAAGCGTCGTAACGTCATCTAGAGTTAGGCTGATATCTTCAACTTATGTTGGCTTTACACCTGAAGATGACGAAGCCTTACACAAGTTTATCTTGACTTACAATAACGCCATCTTCATCGGCATAAACATACTCGCCGGGTCGCCATATCACGCCACCAAAGCCGAGGATGCTATCGCGTGTACCTTCGCCGCGTTTAAAGCTCTTTTTTGGACAAGGCGCTAAGGCAAGCACGCCCACATCTAACTTACTAAGCTCAACCGTATCGCGCACCGCAGCATTGAGGATGACACCTGGAATGCCCCGTGTAGTGGCAATTTTTCCTAAACGGTCACCCATAATCGCCACCCGAGTTGACCCGCCACCATCAACTACGATCACTGTGCCAGCCGGGACGGACTCGAGCGCCTCCAAATAGAGCACATTATCTTCGTACAGCTGTACCGTAGCAATAGGGCCACTAAAACTTGCCCGTCCACCAAAGTTACGAAACAGGGGCGCACAAACTTGGACATCATGAGCATCACACAAATCGGCTGTTTGGAACATGCTGCAAGTTTACCTGTGCTCACTCATTGTCTACAAGTTTGGCTCGCTTAGGAACCTTGAGAGACGCACACTGCGGGTTGCTTGCCCAGCGTTATTGCTTTGCGTACCCACAGGCTCGAGTATGACCTCAACTTGCTCCAGTGAGCGCGGCGTTGGTGTGCGGATGCGGTAGTTACCCGAACGCCCTGCTGCATCACCTTGCCCTGAATCTTCTTGCAGTGCCAAAAAGATATGTGAACTGCGGGTGGATATGCCGATGTTGGGAAAGCGCCCATCGGCAAAACTATAAACGCCCGTTACCTGACCGCTCGCCAGATCACCCTCGCTAAACAGTGCCACGTTGACCTGTCCGTTGAGGTAGTCATCGTAAAGCTCGAGTACCGCCCCTAAACTGGTGGCACCGTTGCAACCGGGGTCATTCACATCTAACTTAAGTGCGTACCCAAACGACAACTGCACGGTGGCATCTGCACTGACACGCGGGCTGCAGGCACTATTGTCATCTCCATCGAGCAGGTCAAAGGTAGCGCTTGCCCGCCACGCAGGAAAGTCCATCTGCACATAACGCGCGCTGGCAAGCTCATCTGCTTCAATACTAAAGCTGATTTGACCCGCTTGCACGCTGGTACGCGCAACAACCTCAGGCGTGCGCACCAGCCCGCTCACCTGCGGGTTGCCATCAAAAAAGGTGAGCTGAAC
>JBCCOX010000588.1:0-3523 GCA_039025155.1 Deinococcota bacterium
CTAGATGAAATTGGCCCAACGGGTCCTTTGCGCTATGTGGTGATAGCTCGAGCTATCAATTCCGTAAACGCTAACGACATTCACCTAACTTCAACTGAAATCAGCTCGAGCATTTTTGCTGATCGCCCCCTAGCAATAGGCTTTCCTTTGTTTTGACATCACTAGCAGCACAGTAAGTGTTAGAGCTGTACGTGTGAGCGATGCAAATGTTAGTGATGCCGACATCAGCACACAAGCCAGACAACCTTAATCAGCTTATAATCACAAGGCACTTCGTTAACCTCACAAGGTGTAAGTGCCTTGATTTATTTTGTTGATGTATGTTTAATGCCTATCGCAGCAACACGACGTGTATGTTTATGCAACATAAATCTGTTGATGCGCTAGGCTGTGTTTGAGCAGGAGGAATCACCATGTCTCTCAAAGAAGAACGCGAACAACTTAAAGCCCTCCGGGGGTATCTTTGATGTCGAAACCAAGCAAGCTGAGCTTGCTGAGCTAGAACCTAAGCTCAACGACCCCAACTTGTGGAATGACCCCGAGCAAGCGCGTGTCATCACCCAACAAGCAACTCGCCTCAAAAAGGTGATTGATACGTATACACGCTTAGAAGATGACATTGAAGGGTTAGAGGAACTGTTTGAGATTGCTAGTGAAGATGAACTAGCAGAGCTCGAGGTGGAACGCGCAACCATCCAACAAAACTTGGATGAGCTCTACCGCGAAACCCTCTTTTCCGGTGAGCATGACGACCGCCCAGCCATCATTACGATTAAACCGGGTGCAGGTGGCACCGAATCCTCAGATTGGGCGGGGATGCTGCTGCGGATGTACCGCCGCTTTGCTGAGCGTCAAGGCTTCAATGTGGAAGTGCTGGACGTTGTTGGTAGCGACGCTGCCCCCAACGGCATCGACTACGCCCAGTTTATTGTGCGCGGTGAACGTGGCTTTGGACGCTTGCGAGTTGAATCTGGCGTTCACCGCTTAGTGAGAGTGAGCCCGTTCGACTCACAAAACCGCCGCCATACCTCGTTTGCTTCCGTTGAAGTGATGCCAGAAATTGATGACACCATCGACATTGATATTGACCCAAATGACGTTCGGGTAGATGTTTACAGGTCATCTGGGCCCGGCGGGCAATCAGTCAATACAACAGATTCTGCAGTGCGCGTTGTTTACAAGTCTGGTACGCCAGAGGAAATCGTGGTCACGTGCCAAGATGGTAAGTCACAGATTAAAAACCGTGAAAAAGCCATGACCGTACTGCGCTCGAGGCTCTGGGAGCGCGCTGAACGAGAACGTTTAGAAGAGCAAATGAGAGCTCGCGGCGAACAAAAGTCCATTGAGTGGGGTAGCCAAATCCGCTCCTATGTGCTAGACAAGCAGTACATCAAAGACCACCGCAGTGGCGATATGCGACATGATCCTGACAACGTGCTTGATGGCGACATTGACGCACTCATTTGGTCAGGCTTGCAATGGCAAGCTGAGCAACAAGCTGGTAGCTCATAGTAATCAATCGAACTGGCATATAAATTCATTGTCGAGCTTGTGAGATTCAGCTATTGACTCATTAGGGCTTTATCCTCCGTAAATAACTTTTATAGTGATGAATTTTTATGCATTTTAGGTGCTTACTGGACGCTGCAAAAGTCGCAACGTGCCACTAATATGTATCATAATACTCAGCGGAAGTTCACTATTTCGGGCTAGAGTTGACTTACCTTATTAATTAAGGTTACTATCTCTTGAGGTCGCGCTAGTTCAAGATTAAGGGTTAAAACGCCCAGTTTATGCAGTATGACTCAGATTGTTTTAGAAGCAAGATCGGACAAATTTTAGTCCATTTTCCTGCTTCATTGATGTGCCTATCACCCCTTGCGACCAGAATAGGTAACACTCGAGCCAGTTAAACAAATATTTTGCGATATTTGAATTACTCTTGAGTAATCTACTTGAAAGGGGAAAGATGGCATGATTTATCAAGTTTCCTTACTTTACAATTAACTGTTATTTTACTTATCAACCCTTAACTAAGGTACGATAAGTTTATTTTTTGATTTTAGACGAAATTATGTATTCATAGCTTTGTAGGTATTTTTGAATCAACTCTTTGAATTTATATTCACTAGGGTTTGGGGTTTTTATGGCCTTTTTGGAGATGAAGGGTTAACTGAAAATGAGTCCGACGCAACGGCAGAGTTTGGAGACTGTACTGTGGTCTCTCAGATTAAAAGTTGGGGTCATGGCACCCTTGGCAAGTATGCAAGTGTCTACGTTTCCTGTTAAATTGGGCAACCTAGAAGCTGCTCAGGTTGAAAAAAAACTGGATGACATTGCTGGGCGTTTGGGAGCAGATAGCATTCGTGGCAACTGGTTGCCCGGTTCAAACTTATACAGTTTAGAATTACCCCGCCAACCCCGCGAAACGCTTAATTACAAACAACTCACTGCACCCAAAGGTGGCGTGTTGCCACTACTTTTGGGTATGTCCAACGGCGGCCGCCTTGCCTGTGATGACCTTACACGGCTGCCTCACCTACTTGTTGCAGGGCAAACAGGTAGCGGTAAAAGCACTGCGATGCACGTTATTTTGTCCACGCTCATTACTCACTGCAGCCCGTCTCAGTTGGGCTTAGTGTTGTGTGACCCCAAATCTGTTGAGCTTAAACCTTACGAAGGTATTCCGCATTTGCTGAACACTATTATTACCGAACCCAAGCAGCTTATTGAGACGCTCGAGGCACTCGTTGATGAAATGCAGAATCGCTATCGCCAGTTAGCTGACTTAAGAGTGCGCGATATTACTGCCTACAACAAAAAAGCAGACCAACCTCTGCCGCGCATTGTCTGTGTGGTAGACGAACTTGCAGACGCCATGATTGCTGCTAAAAAGAAGCTCGAGCCACTCCTCCAGCGCCTCCTTGCCCAAGCCCGTGCGGCTGGCATCCACTTAATTTTAGCAACCCAACGGGTCACGCCAGAAGTGCTTACCTCAGCACTTAAAATTAACGCCCCCGCCCGCCTAGCACTTACCTGCGACAACTTTCACAGCAGCAAAGCCATTTTAGATGCCGACGGCGCACAGCGTCTTCTAGGTGAGGGTGATGCCATCTACAAAACACCAGACGGTGCTAGTTTTCGGGTGCAAACCCCTTTTATTGATGATGACGACATTGACCTAGCTATTGACAAAGCTATGCAAATGCCCCCAAGTGGGTTCAAGCTTAATCTTCCCAAGACGCAAGCAGCAGCATCTCCTGCTGTTCAGCAAGTGCCTCCAAGTTCCAAAACCTTGCCTGCAGCAACACCCCCTTTGCCCACTGAAACACTACCCAAGCTGAATGATATCCGCGAGTATGTGTCCAGCCTCGAGCAAGTAACTGCCAATGACCTTGTCAGCCAAAAGTTAGTAAGCAACAAAAAACTTGCAGGAAAATACCTGAAGGTGTTACGAGATGAAGGCCTCGTTGACGCCTACAACCGCTCACTCAGGGCGTCTCCTGTTCATAAACGTGATCGA
>JBCCOX010000589.1:0-3514 GCA_039025155.1 Deinococcota bacterium
CCATCAGATATTGAAAAAGCTATTAGTAGTACATTACCTAAGGTTGCTCGAGACTTCACCAATACATATTTAAACGGAACACATCCAGTATTGCTCGAGGGCAACCAGCTCTACCTCAATCTAGACGGCTACGCAGAACTTAAGCAGGCGAAACTAGCAACGCCCAAAAGCCTGCTTAACCTCGGCAAATTACACGGTAAGGGTACATGGCAAGGTGTGACGCCAAGTCATGAACTGGCACTGAGTAGCTTACTTTCAAGTGATGTTCCCAGTGTCCACCTCAACAAACAAGACGCCTTGCGTTACTTGCAAAAGCAAGACTTACCTAGACCGACATCAGCAAGGTCAACATCAACAGGATTACCATCAACAGGATTACCATCAACAGGGTCAACATCAGCAGATGACTTGCCTGAACAAGGTTGGGTTGTGGCGCGTTACAAAGGGTTGGCGTTGGGCTGGCTTAAAGCAACGCGGGGCCAGCTCAACAATGCTTTACCCCTAAATTGGCGCATTCGCCAACAGCTTTAAGATTTGTTGGGTCTCGAGCGTAACTTCCTAACGGCGTCATCCATAAGTCCAAAGGCTGCTTGGGTGCCTTCTTTGGTGGCGCTATACGCAAACGTGGTATTAGCAGGAATATTGAGCCGATTGCCTTCAGCAAAAGCATCTTGATTGGCGGCTAAAAACACAAACTCCCAGGTGTAGATTTCGCGTTGATGTTTAATTTTGGCGGCAACGTCCGCGTGGCTGTAAGTTTTTGAAGCGTTCTCGAGCCCATCGGTAAGAATACAAAAAATCACTTGGTTGGGGCGCTCAGCTTCGGGCATGTTAGCAAACCGCTTGCCAGCATCATCAATGCTTTTGCCAAGCGCGTCAAGTAGGGCCGTTGTGCCTCTAGGGACGTAACTTTGCTTGTCTAACAAGGTCACGTCTGCTAGGGGTTGGGCTTCGTAACTAAGCGTGTACTCATGATCGAACAAGACCAAGCTCAACGCTGCCTCACCTGGTAAGGCTTGCTGAGCTGTCACAAAAGCATTAAACGCGCCGATGGCTTCATCTCGCATGGTATTCATAGAGCCACTGCGGTCAAGTATGGCAGTAATGTCACTGTAATCTTTGATAATGCTCTCCCTTAGGTTTAAAGCAATTCGTCTTTTTTAGAAGAATTTGATGACGAACAATCCTGCTAATTGCCTCAATACAAGTTCAGATGTTGACGAGGTAGGTCTCGTGTATCCTGTATAGACAAATGTCAAGTCTGTTGCCAGCCAAGATGGATTCTTGATAGCCAACTTGATACCAGATGACACCTCTAAAACCGCTCTGCGACGGTTTTCATCTCCATAAACAAGCGCAAATAATCTGGCCCACCTGCTTTGGAGTTTGTGCCCGACATATTAAAGCCACCAAAAGGCTGAATCCCCACCAGCGCGCCAGTAATTTTGCGGTTGAGGTAGAGGTTGCCCACATGAAATTCACGGCGGGCGCGTTCTAAGCGCGTTCTATCTTGGCTAATAAGCCCGCCGGTAAGCCCAAACATAGTGCCATTGGCAAGTTGTAAGGCGTGGTCAAAATCACGGGCTTTCATGACGGCTACCACGGGTCCAAAAATTTCTTCACAGGCAATGGTGGCACTTTGGGCAACATTTGCAAAAAGCGTGGGTTCAATAAAGTGCCCCTTCTCGCCGAGGCCGCTCACTTTACTGCCACCGCGTACAAGCTTAGCTTCCACCTTACCTAACTCCAAATAGTGGAGTATTTTGTCTTCAGCTTTTTGATTGATGACGGCAGCAACATCTGCATTATCTTCAGCTAGACCAACGCTGAGGTTATCAACGCCAGCAGCAACGCGCTCTAAAAGCTCATCGTAGACATCACTTACCACAATGAGGCGGCTCATCGCTGAGCATTTTTGCCCTTGGAAGCCGTAGCCACCTGCTACAGCGGCAGATGCTGCCAGTTCCAAGTCAGCAGTCTCATCCACAATCAGCGCATCTTTACCGCCCATCTCTAAAAACGCCCGTTTGAGCCAGCGTTGACCGGGTTGCACTTTGGCCGCGCGCTCGTTAATGCGCATGCCAATTTCCATAGAACCCGTAAAGTTAATAAAGCGCGTGCGCATGTGGTCAACCAGATAATCACCAAGTTCAGCGTCATCCCCTGTTAAGAGCGTGACGACACCTTCTGGCACGCCTGCCTCGCGCAAGCAGTCCATAAAAATATGCGCAATAATTGGCGTAGCAGGTGAAGGTTTTAAGAGGACGGTGTTACCTACCGCAATAGGCGCAACAGTTGTGCCCACCATAATCGCTAGTAAAAAGTTCCACGGGCTAATCACCACACCCACGCTGATGGGTTGCAGCATAGAAGTGTTTTCTTCGCCGGGGTAATCGTAGGTGGTCACAGGTTCAGCAAGGTGTAACGCTTGGCGGGCGTAGTACTCACAAAAATCAATGGCTTCAGCGACATCTGCCTCAGCTTCGCGGTAGTTTTTGGCGGCTTCAAAGGTTTCCCACGCAGCTAGTTCAAACTTGCGGCGGCGCATGATAGCGGCTAGTTTCACCAGACAGCGTGCCCTTGCGGCCATGTCCCACTGCGACCAGCTTGCATAAGCCTCGTAAGCAACATCAAACGCGCGCTCAACATCTTGCTGTGTAGCTTTGGCGGTGCGCCCTACAACGTTATCTTTATTACAAGGGTCATACGACGTTAGCCACTGCTCGTTAATTGTCTTGCCACCAACAGTCAGCGGGTAGTCTTGGCCGAGGTTGCTGCGAACTTGCTCGAGCGCTGCCTTGTACTCACTAACAACAGCGTCATTCGTAAAGTCTGAGTAAGGTTCAATCTTATAAGGCTCAAAAAGGCTCATGATTCTCCCATCGGCAAAATATTGCGAATGTAATCGTCCATACTTAGTTCAGCGTTAGCTATTTCTTGGTCTCGGTTGAGATGTTCAAGTTCTGCCAAGATGTGTTTATCCATGATGTGTCTGTCAACATAATGGTCCTGCAGCAGAGCAAGCGCTGTTGTCATCACATCGTTACGATTTGCAAAATGGCCTTGGGCAATAAGAAGGTCTACACTGCGGGCAAATGCACTGGGTAAACTGACAGTAATGTCAACTGTTGTGGGGGTCATTGATGTCATCTTATACGAAAAGGAAAACCCCCTGCTCACGCAAGGGGCTGATCTTTTATGTAAAAACGTCAACTAACCAAACACCGACATCAAAAACGGGTCTTCAACTGTCTGGCAGATAAACCGCAAAAAGCGCGCCGCATCAGCACCATCAATAAGGCGGTGATCGTAGCTAAGCGACAGCGGGATCATCATCTTCGGTTCAAAGGTTTCCGTTTCTTTGTTCCAAACGGGTTCAATGCCGCCTCTTGCTACGCCCAAAATGGCTACTTCAGGCGGGTTGACAATCGGCGTGAAGTTAGTACCGCCAATACCGCCAAGGTTGGAGATACTAAAGTTGCTGCCCTGCATGTCGTCGGGGGAGAGTTTGCGG
>JBCCOX010000590.1:0-3497 GCA_039025155.1 Deinococcota bacterium
ATAATTAAGGTGTTTCGTCAAGGTAAGGATTAGCCCAGCGGGTGTTAGGCAAATGACTGTACCAACCTGGGCGAGCTGGATCGCGGTCGTACGCATAGCCACCGAGTTTACGGTACAGTTCAGCATATTCAGCGAGTTTATCGCGGTCCAAGCGAATGCCCAATCCCGGACCTGTGGGTACGCGGAGTGCGCCGCTTTCGTACGCCATGCGTCCACCTATGATGATGTCATCTTGCAAATGGTGGTAATGTGCATCGGCACTAAAGACCAAATTGGGTAGGGTTGCGCCTAGGTGCAACATGGTTGCAAGTTGAATGCCCAATTCACCAGATGAGTGCACGCTGACGCCGAGTTGAAAAGTATCGCATACGCTTGCTGCTTTGATGCAGGGGCGAATGCCACCCCAGAACGTGGTGTCGAGCAGGATGACATCGACCGCAGGGTTCAGAATGTTGGCGGCGAGTTGCTCAAAATTAACCACAACTGTATTTGTAGCAAGTGGAATGTGGGTGTTTTCGCGTACGCGGCGCATGCCGTTGAGCCCCCAAGTAGGGTCCTCGAGGTAATCATTATTTAAATCCTCAACAGCAGTGGCAAAGCGAATGGCATCTTCGACGCTGTGTACGGCATTAGGGTCATAGCGAACGCGGTCGTTGGGCAATGTTGTGGCTAGCGCGCGAAAGGCTTCCAACTCATAATCGGGTGGAAACACGCCGCCTTTGAGTTTGTGTGCCGTAAAGCCATGTTGTTGCTTGAGGGTTTGTGCTTCACCAACGAGTTGTTCAACGGTGCGCACTTCGCCCGTGCCATCTTCGTTGGGTAAGCGGAAAAACAGATAACTAGCAAATGCTACTTCCTCGCGTAGTTTGCCACCAAGTAGGTCATAGACAGGTACGTCCAAAAACTGTCCCATGATGTCCAAACAGGCAAACTCAATAGCTGCGTGTAGTTGTGTGCGGTTGTTGTATAGGCTTGCCGTGGGGTTACAGATTTTGAGTCGCAAGGCTTCAAGGTCAAAAGGATCATGGCCGACAAGATAGCTTTTTAAGCTAGTGATGTTTTGTTCTGCTGACGTACCACCACCACCTAGTTCACCTAAGCCAATGAGCCCATCATTAGTTTCTACTTCGACGATGGTGCGCACGAACCTACCCCAATGCGCACCGTTAGCATGGCGCAAAGGGGCTTCAAGCGGGACAGTCACTGTGGTTGCACGAATGTCAGCAATTTGGGGCCGTGTCATTGGTCTAAATATCAAACGCGGGCACGGCAAGTCCGGGCGTATCAACTTGGAGGGCAAAAAGTGCCCCTTGGTCATCATCGAGTTCACTTTCTGTTAGGCCAAAACGAGCACTAGTGATGTAAAGGGTTTTCAGATCATCACCACCAAAAGCACAACTAGTTGGGTTTTTAGCAGCTAGGTCGATGCGAGTATCCACACGGCCATCAGGTGCTAAGCGCACCACACAGCCTGCTCCAAAGCGAGTATTCCAAACGTAACCTTCAGCGTCCATAGCAGAACCATCGGGTGCACCGAGGTCATCTGGCGAAAAGAAGGTCGTTTGCTCGCTGAGTACTGCTGTTTCCATGTCAATGTCAAACCGCCACAACTTGTTGGCGAGTGAATCAGCAAAATAAAAATGCTGTTCATCGGGTGACCATGCGAGGGTGTTGGAGATGCCTACGCCTGTGTACTTTTGATGGATAGTTTTGTCTGCTGAGATGCAATAGAGCGCTCCCGAAGATGCGGTGATGTCAGTACCAGACCCGTCTGGAGCAATGTTGTTTTGCATAGTGCCGAGCCACAAACGTCCGCGCGGGTCGCACTTGAGTTCATTGTTGCGGTTTTCTGATGGTTCATCCGAGAGGCTGAGCCAATCAGTCAGGGTTTGAGTGTCAGTATCAAACCGTTTGAGATTGTGCGTAAGTGCAAGGAGTAAGTCACCTCGAGCCGTTGGCGTAACCCCACACGTCCACTCGGGCATCTGCCAACTATCAAGCTGCTCACCTTTTAAGCGGTGCAAGTATTTACCAACAATATCCACCCAGTAAAGCGCGCCCTCTGCAGCCGACCACACAGGTGACTCGCCGACGATGTTACGAGCAGCTAAGACTCGAGCAACCTCCATACATATCCTCCTCAACTGCCGATGGTAGCAAATAAGTTTTAGTCATACTTTATATGATGTGATCATAGTTTAGCATAAGCGTCTTTTGAGGGCAAGATGCCCAGATTGTCTGTAAATTTGTACACCAAATAACTAAAAACCGTCTTTTGAATTGACAAACCGCATATACTCGAGACTTGACAAGCATCTCATTACCTTGTAAAGTCGCTAATACCAATATTAAATACTACTTGAAAGAAGCGGTTACCGTGAAAATTACCTGTTTGGAGACGCTGCGCATTGCTGAACACCCTAATTTGTTGTGGGTGCAACTGCATACCGACGAAGGCTTGGTTGGTTTGGGTGAGACGTTTATGGGGGCAGCTGCCGTCGAAGCGTATGTACACGAATTTGCGCAGCAAAAATTATTGGGGCAAGACCCTCTTGCTATCGAAGCGTTGAATGTGGCGCTCAATTCGTTTTATCTGGGTGCGCGCAGTACAGGCGCAGAAGTGCGTGGTAATTCAGCCATTGATATTGCCCTTTGGGACTTGTTTAGCAAAGCTATTAACATGCCACTGTACCAGGCGTTGGGCGGCAAAGTACGCGACGCTATTCGCACCTATAACACCTGCGCAGGGTCGCATTACATTCGCAGTGATGCGTCGCAGACGAGCCAAAATTGGGGCATTGATGTAAGTCAGCAAACGGGCTTTGATGACTTGGGGTTTGATGATTTGAATGCTTTCTTGCATCATGCAGATGAATTGGCGTCAAGTTTGCTTGAAAGCGGTATTACTGCCATGAAAATCTGGCCGTTTGATACCTATGCTGAGCAGTCCAATGGACACTACATTTCTTCAGCAGATCTAAATAAGGCGCTTACGCCCTTTGCCAAAATTCGTGACGCGGTGGGTGAGCAAATGGACATCATGGTGGAGTTTCACTCACTTTGGGACTTGCCAACCGCCATTCGCATTGCCGAGGCGCTCGAGCCATTTAATACCTTTTGGCACGAAGACCCCATCAAAATGACCAGCTTGAAAAGCCTCAAGCGCTACGCTGCGCGTTCCAAAGCGCCCGTATGTGCGTCTGAAACCTTGGCTAGTCGCTGGGCGTTTCGTGACCTTTTAGAACAAGATGCTGCGGGCGTGGTGATGTTGGACTTGTCGTGGTGTGGTGGTATCAGCGAAGCTAAAAAAATTGCCAATATGGCTGAAGCCTGGCACTTGCCCGTTGCGCCGCACGACTGCACGGGCCCAGTGGTACTAACTGCTTCAACGCACCTTTCACTACACTTGCCCAACGCCCTCATTCAAGAGTCAGTACGTGCTTTCTACAACGGTTGGTATCGAGATTTAGTGACCGATTTGCCTATGGTGCAAAACG
>JBCCOX010000591.1:0-3492 GCA_039025155.1 Deinococcota bacterium
ACTGACTAACGGGAATCAGCCACCTTCTAGTCAATCATTAGCTGATCCAGTTCCTTACGTGACTGCTGATAATCAAGCAGCAGCTAGGGCGTTGACCGAACACTTGCTGGCCCAAGGTCATAAGCGGTTTGCTTATTTGTCACGCAGTGATGATGTCTACAACAACCTCGAGCGACTTGCCGGTATTCAGCAAGCTCTTGCGGCGGCATCTTTAACGCTAGACGACATGATTTTTGATGCACCTTATGCAGCTTACAGCGGGCGTACTGCCATGCAGCAGGTGTTAGCACAAGCGAGCTTGCCCACAGCGGTTATCGCTTTTAATGATCACATTGCCATTGATGCTATGCACGTTGCCCAAGCGCAGACCTTGCGTGTGCCCGAAGACATAGCCATCGCCGGCTTTGACGACATTCCGTCTGCCAGTATTGTGACGCCAGCGCTCACTACAACACAGATTCCTATGGTGACGATGGGAGAATATGCAGCCGAGCTGTTGCTCGAGCAGCTCAATTCGTCTCAAACACCAGCCCCATCGCGTCTACAAAAAACGTTTTCAACAAGGTTGATTGTGCGCGCCTCAGCTTAGTCGTGATAATACTGTTGCCACGTAGGCTTGACGAGAGCATACAAAATCCTTCGTCCATATGTACTAAGTGAAGACGGCCAAATGTATAAAGACTCATTAAAGATGTAAGCTCTTGTACTTGCAAGGTAATTTAGGTATAACTGGGAAGGCCGCGAAAACGATTTCGAGTCAGCACCTCAGTCCGGTGTCAATCTACCCGTCTAGCACGCTCGAGCTAAACAAATCTTTGTTTATTCCAAGCCAGATAAGCTGTAGCCAGCATATCGTCAACTAAAAGGTTCTGGATAACCATAAAAGCTCGAGATCAACACTAGCTAATCGTGATAGGCTCGAGTGTAAGTTTATAAGCGGTACCGCAGAGGAGGCATGGCACGTGAAAGAATCTATTAACCGACGCATTTTGACCGTCATCTTGGGGATTGGCTTGAGTTTAGGTGTGGCTGTGGCACAGACCTGTGACATTGAAGCACCTGCTGAAGACACCAGCGTGAACATGATTGGTTGGGCGTTCCCAATCACCGAATTTTATGCAGATGAACTAGAAGTTTGTAACGAGGTTGACAACTTAGAAATTAATACCCAACTCTTAGATTCTAGCGGCACACGCGAGCAGGTACGCTTAGCCCTTTCTGGCGGTGGCGAGTCGCCGTTTGCAATTTTGCACGGTGCCAACGGGGACGTTGTCGAGTGGGCCTCACAGGATTGGGTACAACCTATTACCGACCTTGTTGAAAAATATAGTGAACAGTACAACTTAGACGACATTGCTGCAACGGCGTGGGCAGGCGGAACCTACGAAGGTGAAATTTACGGCGTGCCTATTGTAGCGAACACCCATCACATTATGTACCGTATGGATTTGTTTGAAGAATACGGCCTCACCCCACCTGAAACCTACGACGATGTGATTGCTGCGTGTGAAGTTCTAGCAGATGAAGTTAGCATTGATTTGCCGTTCACCATTAACCTCCACGCGGGTTGGGCGTGGGAGATTGAGTTTTTCCACTTCTTAGAAGCGTATGGTGGTACTTACCTTAATGACGACAACACCCCTGCGTTTAACAGTGAAGCCGGCGTAAACGCCATTAACAAAATTGTTGAGGTTGCAAGTGCCTGCATGGGTGATGAAGGTCTAACCTTTAGTGTAGACGATAGCGAAGTGGGCCTCAGCATTGGTAGCCTAGGCTTTGTAAATATGTGGGCTAGCCGCGCAGCCAGCATGGATGACCCCGAGCGCTCCAATTTTGTGGATGGCATAGGGTTTGCACCTGCACCTGCGCCTGTGGCGGGTGGCAAATTAGGTGGCTCAGCGTGGAACGACTTCTACATGATTCCTACCACCACAGATGTTGACCGCGAACTCGCGTTTCTGATCATCATGGAAGCAGCAGATGCTGAAAGTCAACAACGCGCCGCTGAAGTGGGCATTGTGACCCGCGCGTCGGTAGCTGAAGGTGGCTTTGGCGGCCGTTACTTAGAAGCTGCTAGCACAACCATTATAGATGGTGTGGGCATTTATGCTGCCAACCCAGCTATACCTCTTGTTCGCACTGCCCTTGGCAACGTGCTGCCGCTCGTGGGTAACGGTGATCTGACCGCAGAAGAAGCGCTTGCACAAGCTGCTGAAGACTACACAAGTGAGGCAACAGCACAAGGGTTTATCGAGTAGGTTAGCCTTATCTATAAGTTGAGCTGCAATCGTAGGGGCCGTATCTAACGCTAGTGCGGCCCCTACTGCTATTCGTAAAGAGGTTTAGCTATAGGACGCTCGAGCCCAATGGCGCATCCTCTTTTAAAGCATCAACAAAAAGCATTAGCGAGTAACAACAACGCCTTAAGTGCCATCTGCTAGATGTTAAGTAGCTTATGTGCCTAACTAAAAGTGACTCTATAGTTTGAGCTTAGTTAGTGTGTTGAGAATATGTTCAACCTGGGAAGCTATCTTCCAAGGACTTCAGGTGACGATAGTCTCATCAATCCAAAGTCAAAAGTAGGCGTTGAACCCTATCTATCAATCTATCAATTGTCTAATCACCCAACATATTTTGATGCGTCAGATGAGTCACCGTCATCTGATATTTCAGTTTATTTAATGAACACATCTTTGTAGCCAAAGGGGGCACGATGAAGCGGCTAACGTTTTTTCAATTTTCCGCGCCAAGTATTGCAACGATGACCTTGCTAATGGTTTTTCCGCTAGCTGTGGCAATCTGGTTGAGTTTTAACTTTTTGACGTTTCGCAACATTAACGCGCCTGATTTTATCGGCTGGCGTAATTACGTAGAAGTCCTTCAGGACGCCCAATTTTGGCGCTCTTTTCGGTTTACGCTGCTGTTTGTTGTGATTGCAGTCCCATTACAGATGGCTGTAGGTTTTGTGGTTGCCCTGCTTTTAGACCAAGTGGGTCCAAAAATTCGCGGGGTGTATGTCACCTTTGTGCTGTTGCCGTTTATCGTAGTGCCTGTTGTGGGCACGCTTATGTTCAAGCAGCTTTTTGAACCTTCTGGATTGGTCACATGGTTTTTTAGAAATATTTTGGAACGGCGTTTTATTCTTAATGAGGCATCTGTCAAAACGCTTATTGTCACTCATGCGGTCTGGTATACCACGCCGTTTGCGCTCATCACCTTTTTTGCGGGGCTGCAGACCCTGCCGCAGTCCACGGTGGAAGCAGCGCTCATTGACGGGGCTAACCGACTGCAGCAAATTCGCTTTGTGGCGTTACCCCACTTGCAGTCGCTGATTGTGTTTGTGTCGCTTATTTCAATTATGGATATGTACCGCGTCTTTGATAGCGTGGTGGTGCTGACCGAGCAAAACCCAATTTACCGCGCTGAAACGGTGATGGTCTATAACTTTCAAATGGCCCTGACAGTACAGCGTTTGGGCAAAGCCAACGCCAT
>JBCCOX010000592.1:0-3458 GCA_039025155.1 Deinococcota bacterium
AAACTGCTTGGCGAGCCGCTCGAGCATTGGGAGCGCTGGCAGTAGTTAAGCAGATGAACCGTCTGACGGATGTTGATAGCTTGTTGAGGTTGGCCGCTCGAGCACCTCACGCAACATGTCATACACACGCTGCGCATCTTGACTTTGGGCAAGCTCATGGTGTTGTTTGAGGATGTAGGTGTCCTGCAAACTTTGGCGGTCAAGTAAGGTGTTCAAAGGCATATTTTTGTCTAGCGCGTAGCGTACAGCTTGCTCGAGTCGGGTGTTGTACAGCTCTTGTAAACGTTCATAATCCGGGTTGGACTCGAGCCGGGTGAGCTTACGTTCGTATTTGGCTTCATATTTAGCAAGGTCAACTTGCAACTGCCGTTGCCGCTCGCGCCACGCTGCCGAAGCTACCACCGCCCGGGCCTGGTAGTAGCGCCAGCATTCCCACATTGCCGACAAGATAATAATGACCAGTAACCCTGTCAGTAAAGCCGTGCCCAACATGCTTTACCATAGCATCAGCTAGACTAGCTCGAGCTTCATCTTCAGTCCATGAACCTCAAAAGTCACTCAAAGTTAAGTCTCACGCAGGAACTTGACCTGTGACGGACGCTTTAGACATCAGCAAAGATGACATCAACAAAGATGACATCAGCAAAAACTGTGCAGCAGGTTAACTTATGGCGCTCAGCTTGTGATGATGACCTTGTGAGAATCACTTGATAGAGATGGCATCACCAAACTAAATCTGCGTTCTACACATTTAGAAGCTGTCTCAAAAATCCTCAAAGACCTTGTTATCGTCTTACAGATGACCTTAACTACTGTGTAAGACGTTGTCTGTATTGATTGATGTGGCTCAGTGGTATCTAAAATTTACCTTTTCAGACAGGCGCTTAGCCTCTTTAGACGTGATAGCATCCGTGTCAGCTCGTCAACATTCACACGCCCAAGCTGGTTATGCTACATGTACAGGAGATACCCTCGACCATCTACTTCGGAGCTGTTTTTATGATTCAACGCGAACTTTTACTCCCCCTTGTCGTCATACTCATTTTGGGCGTGGGTTTAACAACCTTAAGCAGTGCTGCCCCCGGCGGCGAGTTTCAGCGTCAATTCACCTATTTGGGCTTGGGGCTGGCGGCGTGTGGGGTTGTTTTGTGGCTTGGGCGCGCACGCATTATGCGCTACACACCGCATTTTTACATGGTTACAGTAGGGCTCTTGGTACTCACGCAATTTTTAGGAACTGAGGTGAACGGCGCACGCTCGTGGCTACATTTGGGGCCGTTGCCCGGCTTTCAACCTTCTGAGCTGGCAAAGCTAGCACTCATTATGTCGCTAGCGATGGTGCTGCGTAAACACCCAATCACTCAAAATCCGCTGAGTTATTTGCGCCCGCTTGTCTTAATTGGGATTCCGGTTGGCTTGATTGTGCTCGAGCCCGACCTTGGTAGTGCCATTGTGCTCTTAGCTGTTGGCGCGGGCATGGTCTTGGTGCGCGGCATTCCCCGCTGGCACTTGGCGCTTATTGTTGTGCTGGTAGCGGTTGCTGCGCCTACGGTTGTCTGGCCCAACCTTAAACCCCACCAACAAGCGCGGGTGATGACCTTTTTAAACCCTGCTCAAGACCCACAAGGCAGTGGCTACCAAGTCATTCAAGCGCGCATTGCCATTGGTTCGGGTGGGCTTTGGGGCAAAGGGTACAAACAAGGTACGCAAGGGCAACTCGGCTTTATTCCTTATCGCCACACCGATTTTATCTACCCGTTACTCGCTGAAGAGGGCGGCTTTGTCGCCGCTGCTGGTTTGCTGCTGCTCTATTCGCTCCTGTTTTGGCGCTTGGTTTCAATGACCGTTGAGAGCATCAACCCCACCGACCAACTGGCAATTATTGGCGTGCTGACCTTGGTGGGCTTTCAAGTGCTGGTGAATATTGGCGTGACCTTAGGGTTAGCGCCGGTTACAGGTATTACCCTGCCGCTGGTGTCGCATGGCGGAACGAGTCTTATCTCAACCTTGGTGGCCTTGAGTTATGCCTATGTAGTGCATCGGGACCGGTTTTTGGACTAAGACAAAACTTGTATAAGCTCGAGGCTGTTACCATCAGGGTCGTAGAGAGCGGCTCGAGCTGCATGCTCATCTCGTGTGATGCCATCATCCATAAGCGTGCCGCCGTGTTGCGTGGCAGCATTCACAACATCCTCAATATCTGTTACTTCAACCAAAAACTGCTGACGATTTTGTTCAGCCACAACCTCAGCAACAGTGTTGGGGCAGACAAGTAAATTCAACTGCCCTAAATTTCCCTGATAAAAGCTGGGCATCCCGTCCAGTTCACTCAAATTTGCATCTAATACAGCATTGTAAAACGCTACCATTGCAGCAACTTGCGTGGCAGCTAGCGTCACCCGTTGAATCTTGACCATACCTAACCCCCTATTTTTTACGAAGGCTAGCACAATTATCGGGGGCTTCCAACAGCCTAGGGTCGTGGTAGGGCGATATTGCTATGCAGTAGCTGAGTACATTTATCCGCAACCGCTAACGCTTTCTGGTTTTGACAGCTATCAAAACTTCTCTAGAACCGCTTAATGAACAACTTTGAAGTTAAACATGGGTGTCTCGAGCGCACCATACAACCTCAGCCAGATGGGCAAAAGCATTTCAGTGCCGCGCGCAGTCGAAATATCTCCCAAATCAATAATGTTGTCAACGTGCCAGCCAAAGCTTTGCAATAATTGGCTCACGTTAGCTTTAGCATCAGCGTCATTCCCACTCACAAAGACGCTGTGGTCACCCTGTAATAGTTGCTGAGGGTCAACCATCAAGGAGGCGTTCATAGTGTTGAGGGTTTTAACGACCTTCACTTTAGGAAAGTGCTGCTGAATTTGTTCCGCTAGTGAGTCGGTATTGACAATCGACAGTGTGGGCGGCATTCCCTGTGAAAAGTCCAGTGGATTAGCAATGTCAATAAGAATTTTGCCATTAAGGTTATCCTCGCCAGCCAGCTCGAGCGCAGCCAGTGAGCCCCCACCACTTATAGCATTGATCACCAGTTCAGCTTGAGAACTAGCATTGGCAAAGCTATCGAGCTGAATGTCTGGCTGATCCTCATACCAATCGCTAAAGGCCGGTCTGCCGTAAGCATCCTTGTCATGACGTGCCAACGTCGCCGCGACATCGCGCGTGCCGATGGTGACCTGATGGTCCAACGAGGCAAGTTTTGCACTGAGGATTTGTCCAACCATGCCAGTACCTAAAACTGCAGTATTCATAGAACTCTCCTTGTAGCAATAAAGTAAGCAATAAACTCGAAGTAAACGAAACTCGAGTGACTTTAGCGATACATACAGGTCTGTATCGCTCACTTGAAATAATACATACAGGTCTGTATCATGTCAAGTGATTTAGGAGATTTAATCATGACTCAAGCCAAGGCCTCTGCCCGTGAACGCCTTCTCTCAACT
>JBCCOX010000593.1:0-3455 GCA_039025155.1 Deinococcota bacterium
CCCTACAACTCGATGATTCCCTAACAACATTCAGCAAGGAGATTGAAGTATGACCAACACAGTCATTGTGAGTCTGGTGTCGGTAGCGACCTTAGCCGCCGCTGCCGCCGCGCTTTTGGGCCGTTGGCACGATGCCAATACGTGGCACGCAAGGCGCTCAGATGACGATGTCCAGAATAATGTCTAACTGATTCATTAGATACAACTTAAACAGCTCGAGCTGACACAAACCTGACACCCCTCACGAACACTGTGAGACGGAGGTTTCACAATGAAATGTGTGTTTGCTCGGCTGAACGTTACAGCCATCCTTACTATGTTTTGTGTCATGAGTCTAAGCTTGAGTGGCTCGAGTTTTGCTCAACTTAGCCTCACCCCACTCGGCAGCTATGCCACAGGCGTCTTTGACGAAAGCGCCGCTGAAATTCCCACCTACGACCCAGCTACACAGCGTTTATTCGTGGTGAACGCCAACAATGCCACGGTTGACATTTTAGACATTAGCGATCCCGAAAACCCCGTGCTGGTGATGCCCTTTGACGCAAGTGCCTACGGCGATGTCGCCAACAGCGTGGCCATCAGTAATGGCTTGGTTGCAGTTGCTATTGAAGCTGAAACCAGCCAAGACCCCGGCAGCGTGGTGTTTATTGATGCTGACGGGAATTTGTTAGGCCAAGTTGAGGTCGGCGCATTGCCAGACATGCTCACGCTTAATGGCGATGGCACGTTGTTACTTGTTGCCAATGAAGGCGAGCCAGACGACGACTACACGGTTGACCCCGAAGGTTCCATTAGCATTGTTGATGTGACCGACGGTGTTGAGGCTGCCACAGTAATGACAGCAAGTTTCGAGGCGTTTAATAACCGTGCCGAGCACCTGCGTAGTAATGGCGTGCGTATTTTTGGGCCTGGTGCAAGCGTTGCCCAAGACCTCGAGCCAGAATATATTGCCGTCGCGCCAGACGATACGCTTGCCTACGCCATTATGCAAGAAGCCAACGCCCTAGCTGTGGTAGACATTGACCGCGAGAGTGAGACCTTTGGCATGGTGCTGGATATTTTGCCGCTCGGTTACAAAGACTTTAGCCGCGGTTTGCCGGTCATGGACATCTACCCGTTTCCAGCCGAGCGTCCTGAATTAGGAACCTCAGTTGATGGGCAAACTGTTTTGCTTGGCGGTCTTTCTGGGCTTTTTTTTGAAGGTACAGACGACGCTGGCAACCTCATCTTTATTAGCCACCCAGACCGTGGACCGGATGCAGGTAGCGCTGACCGCGATGGTAGCGGCGAAAATGATGCTCGAGTCTTCCTCCTGCCTGAACTCCAAGCCCAACTCGTTCGCTTTAGCCTCAACCCAGAAAATGGTGAGATCAGTATCGTAGAGCAAATCCCCCTAACCGATGCTGATGGCAACCCCATCTCAGGTCGCCCTAACCTAGAAGGTGACGACGGCGGTCTTATTGCTATTGATGCTGAAGATAACGTGTACGAGTTTGACCCACTTGGCGCTGATCTTGAAGGCATCGCTCAAGCACCGGATGGTACGTACTGGCTTGTTGATGAATATCGCCCGGCGATTTATCACGTATTGCCGGATGGTGTTCTCAATGCGCGTTATGTTCCAGAAGGCACTGACCCAGAGGGTGCAAGCATCTACGGTCAAGAAACCTTACCTGCGGATTATGCCTTACGCCGTGCCAACCGTGGCTTTGAAGCGGTTGCGTACGATACAGATGAAGATGTCGTTTATGCATTTATTCAAACACCTTTAATGAACCCTGATCGGGACGCATCTGACGGCTCGAGCATTATTCGTATGCTCGGCGTAAACCCCGCTGACGGCACACCTGTAAGTGAGTATGTAATTGTGCTCGAGAAACCCAGTTTTGCTGGCGGCAACGTCGATAAAATTGGCGATGCTGTCTACGCGGGCGGCGGCACGTTCTACATCATTGAGCGAGATTCAGGCACGGACGCCAGAAGTGTGAAAACCATCTTTGAACTTGATTTACTTGGTGCGACCAACTTGCTGGATGCTGAGATTACACCTGTTGATAGTAAGACGCTCGAGCAACACAGTGCGGACGAACTTGTACAAGCAGGCATCACCCCGGTTTTTAAGCGCAAGCTTCTCAACTTACCATCTTACGGCTACTTGCCGAGCGACAAACCCGAAGGACTCGCGCTGTTGCCCGACGGCTCACTAGCTGTTTTGAATGATAATGATTTTGTCACTGAAACGCCCATTGAACTTGGCCACATCCGCTTTGCCCAGTCCAACATGCTAGATGCCAGTAACGAAGACGGTGTCATCAACATGCAGCATTGGCCAGTTTTGGGAACCTATCAGCCGGATGCCATCGCTGCTTACGAGGTTGACGGTGCAACTTATATTGTCACTGCCAATGAAGGTGATTCTCGTGATTACGACGGGTTCAGCGAAGAAGAACGCATTGCCGATGTAATTTTGGATGAAACACGTTTTCCAGATGCTGAGATGCTGCAAGAGGACGCTAACCTTGGTCGTTTACTTATTACCACCACTCAAGGTGATTTGGATGGCGACGGTGACTTTGACAAACTTTTTGCTTACGGCGCGCGGTCATTTTCGATTTTTGATGCGGGCGGTAATTTAGTATTTGATAGTGGTGACATGCTGGAGAGCACATTTGCGAGTATTGTGCCTGCCATCTTCAACTCACAAGGCGACAGCGACAGTTTCGACAACCGCAGCGATGACAAGGGTCCTGAGCCAGAAGGCATTGCTTTAGGTGAGATTGATGGGCGCACCTATGCGTTCATTGGGCTCGAGCGCATCGGCGGTATCATCGTCTACGACATTACTGAGCCAACTGCGCCAAGTTACGTGACCTATGTCAACACCCGTAACTTCGGTATACCCGCAACTACTGACGAAGACGAAAGCATCAGCAATCCTGAAGCTGGCGACATCAGCCCAGAAGGTTTGGTGTTTATTTCAGCAGAAGACAGCCCAACAGGTGAACCCATACTAGCTGTGTCATTTGAGGTTAGCGGTAGCACGACCCTGTTTAGCATTAGTGCTGAATAGCAACAACCTCACTTACATTAAAAGGCAGGGAAGCATATCCCCTGCCTTTTTTGCTGATTTGGTGTGAAATTGATGCACTTGTAGGCATCACTCAACGGGTGTTAATGAGATGTCATCTTGTCACTTACGACATATTGCGGACGATGTTTCAAATGATACGAGTTCGCATCCAACGTGGTTGAAACGTCATCACTTGGATGTACTTGAGGCATCATCAACAAAAAGGTTTAAATCCCTCGAGACAACCTCATCCAAAAGTTACTTAGTAAGCGGATGCCCCTCTTCCCACGTCTCCGAAAAAACAATCTCAGAAAGTGATTTACGACTCCTGCTTGCAAATTCACGCTCACGTTGACCCTCGTCAAGCTTATCAACATTGCCCAAG
>JBCCOX010000594.1:0-3448 GCA_039025155.1 Deinococcota bacterium
ATTTTAATAACTTATTTATCTTTAATATTTTATTTAGATATTTTAAAAATAACTGATGCGGATTCCGATTGACTCCTGCATAAACGGTTGCGGAGTTCATTGCGTCATCACCTTCACCCATAGTTTTTTCAACTCGCGTTCGCTTGGGTTGAACACGCAACTTTATTTCGTATTCAACCGGAAACGGTATGACCCGAAGAATAATACGTCTTTGTTAATGCTAGTAAGACATCTTCACATGACGTGCTGCTACTATCACCCTCATTCGATAAATCTGTACTGATGGAGCTCCTACTGATATTAGTATAGCTTGCTGATGCGATTGGTCATCACCCAATCACCTTTCCTGTACCCCAACTGACCTGCATCCTGTACGATAGGGAGCTACATACGCCGTTAACCTAGCTGTGTAAGGCTAGAGCGTTATTATACAAACGTTTACAGAACAGGAGTCACTATGTTGGAAATTAATTTAGAGGGGCGCAAAGGGTTGGTGTTTGGGGTTGCGAATCAGCGCTCCATTGCCTGGGCAATTGCAGATATTTGCTATCAAGCAGGCGCACAACTGGCGTTTAGTTATCAAGGGGAGAAGCTGAAGAGTGCGCTCGAGAAACTCACCTCATCTATGGATAATCCCCATTTACTCCAATGCGATGTCACCAGTGATGACGAGCTAGATGCCGTCTTTGAGCAAGTTGCACAAGACTTTGGCAAACTAGATTTTATTGTTCACTCAGTGGCCTTTGCCCCCAGAGATACCTTTGAAAAACCCTTTTATGAAACCAGCCGCGATGCCTGGCACATGGCGCTAGATATTTCTGCGTATTCACTCGTGGCGATGGCGCAGCGGGCTCAGCCGCTCATGAAAGAGGGCGGTAGTATCATCGCGCTAAGTTACTTAGCTGCTGAACGGGTTATTCCCCACTACAATTTGATGGGCGTGGCCAAAGCCGCCCTAGAGGCGAGCGTCCGGTTTCTTGCCTACGACTTGGGTAAACAAGGTGTGCGGGTGAATGCCATTAGTGCGGGGGCGCTGCGTACCTTGGCAGCTCGAGGGATTGCAGGGTTTGGCAGCATGTATAGCAAAGCGGGCGATTTGTCGATGCTCGAGCGCAACATCACCCAGCAAGAAGTCGCTGGCATGGCGCTCACGCTCATTGCCGATCAACTAGGCAGTGGTATTACTGGAGAAACTATTTATGTAGATGCCGGCTACCACGCGATGGGCATGTTTCTGCAAGACTTAGAAGCAGGTAAAGATAGCTGAGCTGAATACCTTAATAAGATTTCTCAAAGGAACAAGCGACCTCATGGTAGATGTGTAGGTCGCTTGTTCTTGTTGATGTTATGGATAATGTTTCCAAGGTTAGGTGAGGGAGAAGAGAAGAAAGTTGGATAGAGAGATTACATCTAGACCTCTTTCTTGATGACCCTAACCGTGATGTCTTCTTTATCAGGTGAGGCTAGAAGTCTACGTAGATCTATCGCCTCTTTATGTAGCAACTCTAGACGGAAATGTTTATGGAAAAACGTTTCTAAGCCAGCTAATGACATTTAAATCGCTTGGGGTGATGCGGCGCACCAAGTTGGGATGGCTCGTGTTGCTGTTACAGATGGTGCATTCCTCCCACGTGACAACTGCTGTCACAACAGGTACTGACTGGTAGTTGGTGTTTGCGTTGTTCACATAGAAGTAGATGGGACTGCCGCTGTGTCCTGCGCTTAAGTCACAATCAACTTTGAGCACACGGTTCCAGTTGTCAGGGCCTTGGTAAAGATACTGACCAATATCGCAGTCGTAGTCTCCCCAAAGTCTTGCCCAGTAAGTTTGACCGTAGATGTCTTCATTGCAGAGGGCGGGTTTATTGGGGCGCGTCGTGGTGCAACTTGGGTAGCCCCGGTTGTAGAGCGTTTGTTGCTCGAGGAAACTACCCGGTCCTGCCCAATAGCCCATCCAGCCGGTCATATCACCTAAGCGGTCGGGAATCACAATCATGCCCCAATCCCACTGGTTGCAAGCGTAGGGGTTATCAACACACCACTGGCTGCGCCATGCTGACGGCGTAAAATACCAAGCTTCTGTACCCGGGTCAGGGTTAATCTTGATGGTGGAAGACCCGTAAGGACTGTTATTTAAGCCGTTTCTGCCGGGGTCAACCCGCACGGTGTACCAGTTGGTCGTGCCACGCTGGTTAATACAGTGCGCAGCGGTAATGAGGTGACGCGGGCCAACCAGTGTACTGCTACAGCCTGAATCATTCCAGCCGTGCTGGGCGATGGTGCGCCAAGGATAGAGGGTGGTGGGTGAGCGTAACAGGCGATTGTCAATGCCGTTGCTCCAGCCCTGCGTTGTTAAGCCTTCAGCCCTAAAATCCTGTGCCATAAACCCTGCTTCAAGTTCACGGGGACGAGTCACGCCCTCGCTAGCACTGGTGAGTCCGCGAGCCACTTGATAGTCATGCACGGAGGTAAGCAAGGGTTGCTCAATAACTAGCTCAAACTGGTTGAGTGTGCGGCTGTTGAGCACATTAAAAGCAACCTGACGGTACTGCGCGTCGTCAGCGGGCATTTCATCTGCACTTTCACGTCCGCGTTCGGGTTGTACGCCTTCATCAGACGTTTGTGGGACACCGTCCGTGAGGGTAGCTTTGCCAATAAACTCCACGGTCATGTGGTCATTGACGCGCACAACGCCTTTGGGTGGCTCGTCCATAGAAATAATATCTGTGACGGCGCGTGCGCCAAAGGGATCATCGCTGGTATCTACAGGTTTAGCGAGGTAATCTGCTACGTAGTCAACAAAGGGCCATAAGCCTTGCTCGCTAAGTTTGTCCAAGATGTCGGCATTAACTGGAAGTTGCCCGGTGCTTTCAAAAAGGGTTTGTTGTGCGGTAGGCTCGAGCAATACCTCAGTCACTGCCTTAGCCGCACGAACGTTACCAGCACCGTTAATCACCACTTGGGTGACAAGCACTTGAGCCGTGAGGTCTTCAAGTTCAACCAACCTCACCCAAGGCAAAATGGGTCCCCAGTCAGCTGGGTCATCATCTGGCGTAAGGTATTGAGTTGCTAAGCCAGTAGGTCCTGAGAGTAACTCTGAGTCGGTTGCAAACAGCTCGGACATGAGCCCCATCGTGACAACTGGAGGGTCGGGTTGAGGATTAAAGCCAAGCTTGTCTAGCACGTTTTCAAACAGCGTATGCCAAGGTTGTGGGGTGGGCTCAAAGCTTCTAAACCAACTCGGAATCTCATTACCGCACCAGCCGTGTAGATCACTGTGAATACATACGGCGCTTGCGCCAGCTAGAGCAACCATATCTTCTTGGGTTTGAGGTGGTTCAAAACCTTGCTCAGATAGCTGTGCTTCGTGAACAAAAGCTCCGAGAATATCAACGCTGATGGGCGCTACGTCAGCTACTTGGCGGAAAATGGGGTAGTTCCGGCAGTC
>JBCCOX010000595.1:0-3448 GCA_039025155.1 Deinococcota bacterium
CCATCACAGTCGTTGTTTATCGTCATTAGATTCAAATACGATTTAAGGCAGGGGGGAATGATGGAACGTGTAGCACTGGTGACAGGTGGCTCGAGCGGCATCGGATTAGCCTCAGCACGCGCTCTAAAAGCTGCTGGTCACAAGGTCAGTATTGTAGACATCAACGCTGAAACAGGTCAATCCATCGCAGCCAGTGAAGGCATGCACTTTGTCCAAGCAGATTTAACTCGTCAAACTGACTGCCAGCATGCTGTTGAGGACACAGTGAGTGCCTTGGGCGGGCTGGATATTTTGGTCAACAACGCTGGCTTTCAACACATTAACCCCATTGCCGATTTCCCAGAACAAACGTGGGACAAGCTTATTGCGCTTATGCTCAGCGCACCATTTTTACTCACTAAGTACGCTTGGGAGCAGTTAATTCGCTCGGGTCACGGGCGAGTTGTTCACATTGGCAGTGCCCACAGTTTGACGGCAAGTCCTTACAAAGTTGGTTATGTGACGGCTAAACACGGGCTTTTAGGACTCATGCGTGTTACAGCGCTTGAAGGCGGCGAGCACGGCCTCACCTGTAACACGGTTTGCCCAGCCTACGTACGCACGCCACTGGTCGAACAACAAATTGCTGACCAAGCTAAAAGCCGTGGGATTGCTGAGAGTGAAGTTGAGGAAAAAGTGTTTTTGGAGAACGTGGCGATTAAGAAGTTGCTCGAGCCAGAAGATGTCGGTAACTACGTGGCGTTTTTGTGTTCTGAAGAAGCATGGGGAATTACCGGGTCGGTCCAAACGATGGACTTAGGCTGGACGGCTAAATAAGAAAACGTGCTCTCAATATCTAGACTACAGGCATCACTACACCTAGCTTATCGAAGACGATGATGTCAAAAACAGTGTCCATAAAAAAGCGACCAAGCTGTGTTGATGCTGGTCGCTTTCCTATTTGTTAGATGCCACTCAGTTAAGCTATTGATTGGTATAGGGGCGTAGCCGGATAACCTTTACGAACGCCCGCGTAATTTTGGATCAAGTGCATCTCGCAAGCCATCACCCATAAAGTTCACGCTGAGCACAATCAGCGAAATAAATACACCTGGCCAAACCACTCGAGTTGGTGTGATGTTGATGTAATCACGACCATCAAACAGCAGCCGCCCCCACGTAGGTACATCTGACGGAAAGCCAAGCCCCAAAAACGATAACGCTGATTCAGTGATGATGGCACTTGCCACCCCAAGAGTTGCAGATACCAAAATAGGGCTTAACACATTCGGCAAAATATGGAGCCACATAACCCGGTTGTTAGCTGAACCTAGTGCGCTAGCCGCCATCACAAACTCACGCTCACGAACGGCGAGGACTTCACCGCGCACAATTCGAGCTGTATTCATCCAACTTGTAAGTCCAATGACCGACACAATTAAAATAAAAATCCCTGTCTGCGGTCCAAATACGCCTCGCAAACTATCCCTAAAGAGCATGATAATCACGAGTAAAAGTGGGAGTAGCGGTAACGCCAAAAACAAATCTGTTAAGCGCATCAAAATTCCGTCTAGGCGCTTGTAATAGCCAGCTAATAAGCCTACTGTAGACCCTACTGTGAGACTGATGAGCATAGCCGTTACCCCAACAGCTAGTGAGATACGCCCACCTGCTAGGTTTTGGGCTAACAAATCACGCCCTAAATTATCTGTACCAAACGGGCGTGCTGCTGAGGGCATTTGATTACGCTCACGTACATTGGTTGTAGCTGCATCAACACGGTAGAAGTAAGGGCCAACTAGCACTGTCAAAATGATACCGAAAAATACAATCATGCCAACAACAGCACCTTTGTGCTTGGCAAATTGTTTCCAAGTATCACGTAAAGGAGATGACGACTCGGGTTTGCGAGCTTTCAATACAGGAGGCGAAGATGCAACGCTCATAAAATCACCTTTTGTTGTTCTTGAATACAGGTAGCTAGCAGGCGGGCTTTAACCATAACGAATACGCGGGTCCAAAAAGCCATAAGCAATATCGGCAACAATATTAAATGACACGATAAGCACTGCAAAAATAAACGTAAGTGTTTGAACTAATGGAATATCACTATTGTAAATACCCCGAATTAATAAATCACCAATGCCGTTAATGCGGAAAATTTGCTCGGTAATAATGGCACCTGTAAAAATACTAGGAATCCCCAAAGCAATAAGGGTAACAACAGGGATAAGGCTGTTGCGCAGCACGTGCCCTAAGACAACAATACGCTCTTGTAAACCCTTTGAGCGAGCGGTGCGTGCGTAATCTTGACTAAGGTTCTCGAGCATAGAAGATCGCATGAACCGGCTTAATTGCGACGCACTAAAAAAGGTAAGCACTGTTACTGGCATAACCATCTGTCTAACGCTCTGTAAAAAAGTTCCCCAACTATCGACAACTAACGTCGTGTCATAAATAGATGGAAACCAACGCAGCCTAACACTAAAAATGAGAATAAACATCAGACCCGTAAAAAATGTAGGTACTGAAAACCCGATAAGTGAAAAAAAAGTGCCCACTTGATCAAAAATAGAGTATTGCTTGTAAGCTGAAATAACACCGATCGGGATTGCAAGCAAAATACTAAATAAGTAAGCAAGCCCTACAACCCGAAGCGTTTGCGGCAAACGTTGCAAAATGAGGTCAGTAACAGGGCTACGTGTTTGCCAAGAAAGAATACGTACACCGCCTTCACCAAGAAGTGTCTGACCAGTTGCGTTTTCAATAATTGCTAGCGGTTCATAATAGAAAAATTGTCTTACCCATTTTAGATATTTAATGACAAAAGGATCATCGGCACCCAGCGCTTGACGTACCTGCTCGCGTACTTCTGGAGGAACAGTAAGCGGCAAATTACCGGTTGGGTCACCCGGGGCAAGGTCGAGAATTGCAAAGATAATGAAACTAATGGCAATTAGCGTAGGAATTGCTAAAAGAATACGTCGTATTAAGAATTGGAACATTATAAAATAAAACAAGGGAGCAACCTAAGTTGCCCCCTTGCCCTGAATGCGCGTTACTCGGCTCGAGACCAGTCTGCGATATTCCAAAGTTCAGAATCCCATGAGTTTTTGCGGGTACCCACGAGGCTATTCGCGTGAGCAGACACGTCACCACGGTAAACCAAAGGAATCACCACGTTATTTTGAACAAGCAAGTCGTTCATAGCTTTAACAATCTCCGCACGTTCTTCAAGCGCAGCAGTTGTGGCTAGCTCTGCGGAAAGTGCGTCGTACTCTTCGCTACACCAACGGTGTTGGTTACTGCCAAGCCACTGATTATCTACCCCAGAAATTTCATCACAAATCCAGCGGTTCATGTAGGCCTCTGGATCAGTACCGGACATACTACTGGTGAACATTTGTACGTCTGCGTAGAACTTACCGTAGGTGTCTGGGCTACCGGGATCATTACCGAAGAACACACC
>JBCCOX010000596.1:0-3447 GCA_039025155.1 Deinococcota bacterium
AATTAAACCCGGCTGGGACGTGAAGCCTATGCAAGCTGTGCGGGAAGCGTTGCCGGATATGCCCCTCACGGTAGATGCTAACAGCGCGTATACGCTTACTGATGCACGGGTGTTTCAAGAACTTGACGAACTTGGACTGGACTATATCGAGCAACCCCTTGCCTATGACGACTTAATTGACCATGCCAAGTTGCAGGCAATTCTCGCCACACCCATTTGTTTAGATGAATCCATTCACTCACCAGATGATGCTCGTAAGGGCCTAGAAAGCGGTTCAGGGCGGGTCATTAACATTAAAATGGGCCGCTCGAGGGGCCACCTCATGGCGCGGCGTATTCACGATATTGCCCTTGGGTTTTCATTCCCCGTTTGGTGTGGTGGCATGTTGGAACTTGGTGTCGGTCGGGCGCACAATTTGCACCTCAGTAGCCTCGAGAACTTCAAGCTCCCGGGGGATACCTCGAGCGCCTCTCGCTACTATGCTGAGGACATCGTTGATCCCCTGCTCGACGCTAAAGAAGGCATTCAACACATCCCTGAAGGCCCCGGCTTAGGTGTGACCCTCAAGCACGATTTTATTAAGTCGATTACGCAGCGCTCGAGCAGCTTTTAATTGACCCTCTAAGTGACAACAGTAAGTATTCTCGGTTGCGGCTGGCTAGGGCATCAATTGGCAGATGCTCTAGTTGCCGCTGGCTATCATGTCAAAGGTTCAACGACTCGAGAAAATAAACGTGATGTCTTGCGTAAATCGGGTATTGAGCCGTATGTTTTGAGGTTTACACCGAGGCTCGAGGGCGACATTAGGGATTTTTTTGCGTGCGATGTGCTTGTTGTGACTATCCCACCTAAACCACCTACGTCACAAAATGAGCAGGTCTATCTCGAGACTTTAGTAGACGAGCTTTACTCTTACCTCGAGCCATCAACTCACCTCATCGTCACCAGTTCAACCTCGGTATATGCCAAGCGTGGAACGTTGGTGGATGAGGCTGATGATGTGATGCCAGAAAGTGGCAGGGGCCAAGCGCTACGCGCCTATGAGCAAGCCCTGCAACAACGCCCCGTAACCATCTTGCGACTCGCTGGCTTATTTGGTCAGGGGCGACAGCCGGGCAGGTTTCTAGCGGGTAGGACGAACCTTGCTGGGGCAACCTCACCTGTGAATATGGTGCATGGGGATGATGTTGTCGCCATCATCTGCCAATTTATTACTCAGTTATTGGTAGATGATGATGTTGTACTCAAAGATGTTTTTAATGTTTGTGCAGACAGTCATCCAACGCGGCAAGATTTTTTTACAAGGGCTGCTGAGCTAGCTGGGCTAACGCCGTCCACGTTTAATGATGACCCTGCGCCGTATGCGGTGGTGGATAATCGCAAGCTCAAGCAGGTTTTGCCGTATGCGTATAAATATGGGGATGTGCTCGAGGCATTAACTGCCGTTTAGTTCCCATCTCCAAACGCAATATCTCGCCTCGAGGCCGCAATCGTCACCGAAAAGCCCACAATGACATCCACTAGCGCCATCATTGTAAGCAGCAAAAAGGTTGAGGTTCCGGTAGGGCGGAACACAATAAACTGAACTAAAAACACCACAAAAATAAACATTGACAAAATGTGGTCAATCACGGTTGAAGTTGAACTGCGGGTAGCTTTAAAAATCTCAATCGTTAGCGCGATGATGCCGAGCCCCAGCAGCAAATCACTGACATCAAATGAAAAAAGTGCCCCAGAAATAAGCGGCACGGTGAGCAAAGGTGTTGTCAAATCAAGGTTAGGCATAGCCAGTACAATGACGTTGTAGGCGACTAATAAAAGGGCAAGCATAGGAAATTTATTCATCGGTATCTCCTTGTTAGGTACAAAAACGGTGAAAAGGCATGGCATTTAATGTGCTCATTGTACGACGTTGAAAGATTGCTCATGCTTCGAGCCCCTTGACATACTAGCTCAGCTTACAAAATACCGTTCTGGCCCATGTTCGCCTTGCAAAGCTTGATATAATGAAGCGTAAAAGAAGCATGTTGAGATGTACACGTCAGTATGAGGGATAGAATCAAGCCCTCATTCAAAACGCCCCTAACTTACGGGGCACATGAGACACCACAGACCTACAGTAATTCCTGTACACGGCATCATTCTCATTTATCCAGACCGTGTGCTGGCCCTGTGCTGGTTGAGTACGTCACGAACGTGGTGTTGACCTAATACGAATCGTACAAAGGAGGATTCATGGATATTTTTCGCGGACTTGAAGGTGTGCACATTGACACCACGCATATTTGCAGTATCGATGGGCAACAAGGCGAGTTGATTTACAGCGGCTATAACATTCACGAACTCGCTGACAAAGCAACTTATGAAGAAGTTGTTTGGCTGCTGTGGCATGGTGAGTTACCCACACAGACAGAGCTAGATGACTTCAAAAAGACGTTGGCAAGTCATTACAGCGTGCCAGAAGCTGTTTACGACCTACTGCGTAGCGTACCCAAAGACACCCAACCGATGCACGCCATTCGCAGCGCACTATCCGTCTTAGCTACCTTTGATGATCATTCTGAGGATACCTCTGTTGAGAACGTTAAAGCTATTGGCATCAAGCTAGTTGCCCAGTTTCCAACACTCACGGCTGCCTATCAACGCATTCGCAGCGGTCAAGACCCTGTTGCGCCTGACGCTAATTTGGGCATTGCTGCCAACTTTTTGTATATGCTCACTGGCGAAGCACCTAGTGACGCTGCTGTTCGGGTGATGGACGTGGCGCTTGTGCTTCATGCTGAGCACGGGTCAAACGCAAGCACGTTTACGGCGAGGGCGGCCGCCTCAACCTTGACGGATGTCTACAGTGCCATTACTGCAGCTATGTCTAGCCTTAAAGGACCTCTGCATGGCGGTGCCAACACAGCGGTGATGCAAGCACTGGAAGAAATTGGCAGTACAGATGGCGTTGAGGACTACGTGCTTGCTCAACTTGCCAAACCCCACGGCCGGGTGATGGGTTTTGGCCACCGCGTCTACAAAGTGCTTGACCCCAGAGCCACCATTCTGCGGCACGTAGCTGAGGAGCTTAGCGAAGAGTCTGGTGAAAGCAAGTGGTTTGAGATGAGCCTCGAGATGGAGCGGGTCATGGACCGCGAAATGGAAGCCAAAGGCCGCCAAGTTAAACCCAATGTAGATTTTTTTAGCGCTAGTGTTTACCGCATGTTGGGTTTTCCCGGCGATATGTACACGCCGATTTTTGCAGTTGCTCGCGTGTCTGGTTGGATGGCTCACTTAATTGAGCAATACGCCAACAACAAAATCATGCGCCCCCGCCTTGTGTATGAGGGTGAACGCAACAAAACCTTCACGCCAATTGAAGCACGTTGAGGTTGTCAATTCGTCAAACTAGGACGTTCAAAAGCTTTCTTGTGATGGTTGCATTGCACTGAAAAAGCAAACTCA
>JBCCOX010000597.1:0-3433 GCA_039025155.1 Deinococcota bacterium
GTTGACCTACAGAACGCTGTCCATACGCCGCTAAGCTGCCCAGTGTTCGCAAGCGGCTAGCTAGCCCTGACGCTTGGGCGTCCACCATTCGGCTGGCCATTTCATCCCAAAAGCTGTAGGGCCCCTTGCCGTAACAGATCGTGGAGCCACAATTCCAACTCTTGTAAGCCACTCTGAATATTTGCCTCACGTTTTTGAGCGCGTTTGGCAGCAGCGGCCGGGTCAGCCTCTTGCTTAGTTTTGGTCTCGGCTTTTTTAGCTTTAGTTTCAGCACGTTTTGCGCGTTCCTCGAGCCATTCACTGACCCAGTCGGGAGCATTATCATCTTTGAACGATGCGTCTTGCTCGAGTCGTAACAAAAATAGCGCTAGTGCGTGTTTACAGGGAAATTTACGGCTTGGGCAAGAGCACTTGAAGGCGGGTCCACCCTCTAAATCAATGCTTGTCAGGTAAGGCTTTTTGCCACTACCTTGACACTCACCCCAAATGGCACGTTCTGATGCACCTATATTTGACCATTTGCTCACATTCAAAAGCTTTTTAGCAGCTTTGATAGAACTGCTGTCAGGTGCTAGTGCGAGGACGCTGTCAGGTGTCCATTGCATAATTTATTTTACCCTATAAAGGTTGAGGTTTTAGAAGGTTGCTGACGTGCGAAGTTAGCTTCTCGAGCCAGCAAAAACACATCCGGCACAAGCGTCATCACCGTCACAATAAGCTGTAATATGACAATGTAGCTTTCGACAGAGCTTGCCACAACTCGAGCCATGACATCCAGCAAAACCGCAACGCTAATTAATGCATCCAGCACAACAAATACAGTGTCTTTTCCTGAAGCCTGTTAGTGCTAGATGTTCTCACTAGTGCGTTTGCCCTACTAGCACCTTAGGTTTCAAAAGTACTTCTCGTTTTGTTAGATGAGACACCTTTTCCGTATCATGACGAGTATGTCTTCCGATATTCCACTGCACAAATTTAGCCCGAGCATCACAGGTGTGTCTTTTCCTTTTGGCGTTAGCGAATACCATCATCCTGATACTCGTTACCCAAAGCCTCATAGACATGACTTTTTTGAAATTCATTACCTGACGGCTGGAAAAGGTCATCATTACATCGATTTTGAAGCTTATGACATTGAGCCTTTTAGCCTTTATTTTATCTCTCCTGGACAAGTGCATTTTTGGGACTTGGAAGAAATTATTGAAGGCCGAGCACTAATATTTACAGAAGATTTTTTAACCCTAGGCTCAGACAGGGACAATCTGGTCAACGCGCTATCTTTTTTTCATTGCATCAGCTCAACACCTGAGCTCAAATTAACCATGACCAAACAAGACTATTTGGCAGACCTATTGGGGCACATACTTTATGAGTTTGAACAGCCTCGTCTGTCACAAGCAAGCGTGCTAAGGGCTTATTTACACATCTTTTTAGTTGAAGCACAACGGCACTACGAACCCTTACAATCTGATCAAGTTCTGAGCAATGTTAGCCAAGCACGTAAGTTTAAGCAGCTAATTTCTACTCATTTTATACATGAACGAAAAGTCGGATTTTATGCTGACCAGATGCACGTAAGTACAACCCACTTACACAATATTGTCAAAGAAACAACCGGACAAACGCCCGGGCAACTTATTCGCAGCGAAGTTATTTTGGAAGCTAAGCGCCTCCTCACCCATACAACACTTTCTGCTGCTGAGGTAGGCTACCAGCTCGAGTTTGACGACCCCGGCTATTTCAATAGGTTTTTTAAACGAGAAGCTGGTCTAACCCCTGCCCAATTTCAAACTCGCAGTTTAGAAAAGTACAACTTTTGCTAAGCTGCTGTTCTTCTATTAACTTTCCGTTCCACGTATCCTAATTTGCGTTGTCCAACTACATCAGCAAAGGAGGGAAAAGTTGATTGCGGCCCATAAACCCAGTTCAACTGGGGTTTATTGCTTCTAATCATACGTACCACTAGGGGATACGAGAGAGGTTTGGATGCTAGAAGTAAAAGCAACAAACCGGGAAGGAAATTACCATAAAACATATATTACTTTTACTTACCTTAGTCTTGCTCAGCTCAGTAAGCGCGCAGGACGATGCTTCAACATCCATGTCAAGTACCATTGAGTTTGGACCCTGCACAGAGTTTATTGGTGGCCACTATGTACCAGAAGCTTCCGCCCGATTGCTCGTACCAGACGAGTATACGCTTGCTGTAAATGATGACGGCGCTGTAGTGGCGCAAGTGCGTGCCATTAACTGCGATACTATCTCGATCACTTATGAAGATGGTTCAACGGACGAAGGTGGACAGCATATTCTCTACCAACTTGGCGCTGCGGTATTACCGCCTGTAGAGCTAGACGCTAATCCGTATCTCGAGGGTGCAGCAGAGATCACTCACTATCACGCCTATGCGTACAGCACACTCACCAGCTTTGAACCACTAGCAGACGCCCTTCAGCAAGCAGGTATCAGTGGTGTTTCTTATGTAGACGACCTCGTTTTTCATACCGGTGACAATAATCCTGATGCTTGTGAGCTTGTGCCCGTGCATGGGTCTGTACCCGCACCAACAGAGTTAGCCTTGAGTTTTGCAGGTATGGTCCGCGACCTTGGGCTCGAGCCCGCAGATGGCTGTGAATTTGGGCCAAACGACATCACCGTGTCAGAACGTGCCCTCTGGTGGACCGATGGGGAGTTTGGCACAGCTATTTCGGACACGGCTGTACCCAATTCACAACGTTTACTGTTCAATGGCGATGCTAATTTTATGCCTCTACCAGTCTCCTATAATCCACTAGGCGTCACGATGCAAGCTATTGCAGGCGGTGCAGAGCCTATGCAGTTTTCGTTTACAATGTCTGGCATCCTCGAGCGCGGTGAGGTATTCACAACACTCAGGCTTGTCACAGAAGAATAGCGTGCACATCAGCTAGTAAAGATACTTTCAAATCGCGTCACCTCTAGCGACAGGTAGCTGAATAAATCAACTTATCAGTCTTTTGAGGTCATCACGTCTAACTCAGCTCAATGTTAACAATGAGCACTATTCACTTCGACTGTGGAGCATTGACAACACCCGATGTTCCACAGTTTTTTATTGGCCATCACCTATATTGGGCACATTTGAAGGCTGCTTTAGAAAAGTACAAGTTTTCCTCAGGGATTGTTCTTCTCCTAAGCTCTCCGCAACTCATATCCTAATTTATGTTGCCCATGTGTACAGCGAATAGGTTTACGCAAATAGGTGTATGCAAATAGGCAATAAACTCTCAAAAAGGATGTGCGGCATGAAAAAGTTGTTGTGTACGTTTGTAACCGTGAGCTTAGCCAGTGTTGTGCTGAGCACGGGTCTCGCCCAGACACCCGTCCAGATCAACATCACCAACACAATTCAGGGGGCGTTTACAGACAATGCAGAAGTGCCCTTTGGTCAGGA
>JBCCOX010000598.1:0-3427 GCA_039025155.1 Deinococcota bacterium
ACAACACAGTGGATGCCTACGGTGGCGCAACGCTGCCAATGAAACTGAGCCTTACAACTGCACACGTTATGACCGACGCCTACTACACCTTAGGTTGGCCACAAGCTAATTTAGAGCTTTCACTCTTTGACACTAACGGTCAAACAATCCGGACATTCCAAGGGCAAGAAGGTATTTTCGACATTCACAGCAACACTGTCTCCATCTCAGCACTTTTGATAGACACTAACGGTGTACTCCTTAATTTAAGTGGACAGGTTGTCTGTCACTAACATTCAACATCTGCTGAAGCAAAAAATACAACGACCGTCTTTAGCTGTGCTGAAGCACTTGACAACTTCAGCACACGTCTCTATAATCAAATTGATTTTTATCTGAAACGTTTCAGTTAATCTCACGTCAACTTTCAAAGATGTTTGTGTCATAGCTTATACGTAAAGAAGGGACACAAGATGCACAACTTAACAGAGGACACCCAATTAGCGTTTGCACTCGCACGTAACGAGTTTCAAGGCTTGCGTCGCCGCGCGATGTGGCGCGGTTGGCTCGAGCGCCTCCGCAGCACCCCTTCACACCTCCAGCCGTTTAATGAGGTTTATGCGCAGGGCGTCAGCGTACGCAAAAGCAGCCGGCAGCTTGTTGACGTGCGCTTAGCTGACATCATCGGCAGTGTTGGGCGGGCAAACGAATACACCACACAATTTTTACCCCGCCATGCTCATGACGAAGAACGCTGGGCGCGGGTACGAATCGCTGTCACCAGTGACCGTGGTGTACCGCCTTTGGAGTTGCTCGAGGTTAATGGTAAATACTACGTTGAGGATGGACACCACCGTGTTTCTGTCTTAAAAGCCCTTGGCGCAAGTTACACTACAGCCTATGTCACCCATGTTGAAGTGATGCAACTTGCTCAACCAACACTATCACCTGCACCACAAGTAGCTTGCCCAGTAATACCTTGCTGTGACAACGTTTGTCTAAATTCTGCGTGTGATGTCAACTTGTAACGACAGCTGTTCTAGCTTGACAATTACAGCTTTTCAATGACAGCTTTTCAATATGACTTGCAACCCTATAATGTTGTGATACATGCCTTGACGTGAACCTAGGGTGTGTCTGATGGACATCTCCCCCATCCCCCTTTCATACGGATTCCGACTGAACACTGCATAAACTCTGGCGCGTTTGTGTCGTTCTCATCAGAATACGTATCCTTTTCTACTCGTTCCACTCGGGCTAATTCCTTCGGGAATTCACCGGAAACGGTATTCCCTTCTCCTTTTCCTCGAGTACACTATTCAACATCCGTCATCTAGTCCAAGACCTGACAACTTCTGAACCTTCAACCTCGGGATTAACGCTCTCTTGATATAGCTTCTGGTGACGGTAACCTCTTAGTGAAGCTTACGAATGCTTAGCTTGTAAGCAGGCTACAGTAGCGTATATGAATCTTACAGGTACACACGCCGTCATCACAGGCGCAAGTAGTGGCATTGGCACAACCCTAGCCGCCGCACTTGCACATGAAGGTGTTCACTTACACTTACTCGGGCGTGATGCCAGCAAGTTGGAAAGCGTCCGCGAAACTATTCAAACAGATGTAAATGATGCCATTAGCATCCAAGTTCATGCATTTGACCTAACTGATGATGCTGAAGTGACAGCTTTTTGTCATGCTCAGCACGACGCAACTATTGATATCTTGGTTCACAGCGCGGGCGTGGTTGAACTCGGCAAACTTGCTGACTCGAGCATCGATACCCTCGACTGGCACTACAATATCAATGTTCGTGCGCCCTATTTACTGACCAAGGGTTTACTTAATCAGCTCGAGGCATCCTCGGGACACATTGTCTTTATCAATTCTGGCGCGGGCCTTCGTGCTAACGCAGGGTGGGGGCAATACGCCATGAGCAAGTTTGCCTTAAAGAACCACTGACTATCCGTTGCTTGCTGTTCGCAGCGGTCGTGAGGCCCACCTCGACCTACGCCAGAAATCCATCAATGGCTGCTTCGATACTGGCGTGCAGGGTCTCAATGTCGGTGAGTTCGCCCGATAGCTTCTCGACCCTCTGGTGGAGCCTTGTTCTTTCAAAGCTCAGCATCTGCTTCATTCGATTGAGGGACATCTCGAACTCGGCATTCAACGACATTGCTTCACCACGCTTGGTGCTCGATGCATGCGCAGCGCTCTGACCGATCCCGAGGATTGAGAGGAAGCCGAATAAGATGTCTGACACTGCTGATCCCTTTCGACGTGGCATCGCCAAAGAACGAACCCCAGGGATTTGAACCGGTCATGCGTCGAGCCTGCCATGATTTGTGTCATTGCCTGTGAACCACGGCTCCGGCTCGCGCTCTGTGGCATACTCCAGCAACCGCCCTGCCACCGCGTGCACCAGCGCATGGGCGTGGGCACTGTCTGAGGCAGCGGCCGCGTGGATGGCCTGGTGGTACTGCGCCATCATCTCGGTGAAGTCCTCGACCGATTGGATGGCGGGGATTTCGCGCCTGTGCTGGTCGATGAGATGGCTGGGTGCGTTGGGGATGGCCCATGTCGGCTCCAGGATAGCCTGGGCGAGGATCAACTCGGCTCGCGAAAGGCGCCGCATGTGCTCACTCCCCTGTCCCGGCCAGCGCACCGGTGAAGTACGGCGCCAGGCGGTTGTAGGTCTCTGTGCCCGGCGTGATCTTACCGGGGTCCGTGAGGAGCGTACGGAAGAGTTCTGGGTCTTCGATGGCGTCGATGAGCATCTGCTCGGCCTTGTCGTTTTGGAGCCTGCCCAGCAGCTCCTTGGCGCGTCCTGAAGCCATGTTGGCCGTCTGGATAGAGGCACCACCGCCACCGCCCGCTTGGGCGCCATAGCGAGCCGCATAGACCCGTGCGATGATTTCTAGGACCCGGTTGGGCGAGCGCTTTGAGAGGCCGCCGATATCCGGGGCTGCGACCTGGGCCGCTTCCAGCTTCGTCAGCTCGCCTGCAATGGCATCCATGCGTCGCACTTCCGGGCCGGAGAGCACCGTCGTCATGGCCAATCGGTTTTCCGGGGAGCGCAGGAAGGTCTGCATTCGCTGGCCGGACAGGCCGCTCGGCGTCGTGCTCTGCCGGATCAGGTGAGCAGAAAAAGCAGACTTAAGACCACGAAGAGCCTGCCCGGTCTGGTCTTTGCGGGCAGTGCGCGCGAGACGAACCGCTTCCGTTGAAGGCCTCCGAGCCGCAAATACCTGGTCAACCGCGCTCTCCGGTGCTGCTTGCGTGAACGCCGCTATGGCCGAGCGGCTTGGGTTTCGCCAACGCCTTCCGTGTGGAAATCGGTCACAATGTCGACCTCGTAATCGCGGCGCAGGATCAGCACCGCGTCGCTCAGACGGAGCGGGCTCGCGCAATGGATGGGACCGATGCGCAGGGCCTCAAACACCTGCAAAT